>JAHIPR010000182.1 GCA_018903015.1 bacterium | reverse complement strand
ATTTATAATTTCTCTACGGTTCTTTTCCAAAATAAAATTCCTTTCATCTTTGGTTGGTTGGTTAACTGGTTTCTGAAGGGCAGACACAAGGTCTGCCCCTACGGCTTATTCACTATTAACTAACGACTAATTTAATTCCTCTTCCAATAACTGTATCGCCTTATTTAATTGCATATCCTGTTCATCATCTTCTGCTGCTGGTTCTACTAATATATCCGGTTCAATCCCGATATGATTTATAGAACGCTCGCTAGGAGTAAAATATTCAGAAGTAGTAATAGCAATTCCTGAGCCATTATAAAGATTAAAAACTTGCTGAACTACTCCCTTGCCAAATGTTTTTTCCCCCAACAACTTACCTCTTCCAAAATCCTGAATTGCTCCAGCTACAATTTCCGAAGCACTTGCACTACCCTCATTAACCAATACGAATAAAGGCCATTCGGGGTATTTGTTCCCTTTGGATTCTATAGTAGCTACTATCCCATCTCTATCTTTGATATGAACAATCGGTCCTTCTTTTATGAATTTGCTGGCCACCTCTATGGCGCTATCTAATAATCCTCCCGGATTATTGCGTAAATCAAGAATAATCCCATGAATATCACTATCTTTTTTAAATTCATTTAAGACTTCTTCTAATTCAGGTTTAGTATTCACATTAAAAGTAGTAATTCGGACATACCCAAGGTTATTATTCTTACCCATTATTTCCTTTTTTACTGCTTTAACTTCGATTATATCTCGAATTATGGAAATTTCTAAAATTTCCTCTACATTTTTTCTCTTAATTCCTAAGATAACTTCGGTTCCTTTCTCCCCCCTTAAAATATCAACTGCTTCATCTACCCCCATTCCTTCTGTTGGTTTTCCATCAATCTCTACTATCTTATCTCCTGCTTTTACTCCTGCTTTATAAGCTGGGGTATCTTCAATAGGAGAAATTATAGTTAATTGATCATCTTTTATAGAGATAATTATCCCTAAACCTCCAAAATGACCTAAAAACATATCTTCCTGCTCTCTTTTAAGTGCTTGAGGGTCCATATAACGAGTATAGGGGTCATCAAGGGTTTTAAGCATACCTCTTATCGCCCCCTGAATAACTACATCTAAATCTATGTCCTTCTTTATGTATTCAAACCTTACCAAATTTAAAGCTTCAAAGAAAGGCTCTAAGTTGTTAAATAACATCTCTTCATTAGTCTTGCCATTTGCCCCAACATTATAAAATAGGAATCCACCTATTATAGAAACCAATAAAAAAATCGAAATTAAAGTAACTATTCTCTTTCTTTTTATATTTATCAAAATTTTCACCGTCCAATTTTTAGAATGTTTATATTTATAGCCAGTTCATAGGGTCAGTAGGTTTACCTTCTACCCTAACTTCAAAATGCAGCCTGGTGGAAGAAACGCCGCCACTATCACCCACCTGACCTATAGATTGTCCCTTTTTTACTTTATCCCCAATATCTATTAAAATTTTAGAAAGGTGGGCATACAGAGTAGTAGTCCTTCCTCCATGATCAATAATTATTATCTGCCCATACCCTTTTATATTTCCAGTATAAATTACCTCTCCCGAACCGGCTGCATGAACTACCTGTCCAAGGGGAGCACTAATATCTATTCCAGAATTAAAGGTATCAGTATTAAAATCAGTATTTTTTTGTCTTCCATACTCAGAAATTAATTTGCCCTGAATAGGTAAAGCTAAAATTCCCTTTTTGGGTTGTAGAGTAATCTCTGGGACTTCCTTCTGGGAAACCTTCTTAGAATCCTCTTCCTGTTGCTTATAAATTCTTTCTATTATATTTTTTATTTCTTGAGAAGATTGCTCTAACTCTTTTAGAGATTTCAGATGCGCTTCTTTTTGAGAATCTATCTTGTTAATTATGGATTTTTTAGATTTAATTGAAAACTCAATATTTTCTTTTTCTTTCTCTACCTCTTTTTTCAACAAACTTAATATTTCTTTCCTGTTCTCCAGGTTTATTTTATTATTCTCTATCTTATTCATCTGCTGGCGAATATCATTAATCACTTCAGCATCTAAAGACAAAATATTTTTTATATATCTGAAACGAGTAAGAAAATCAGAAAAGCTTTCACTATTAAATAAAATTTCCAGATAACCAGTTAGGCGGTGTTTATATATCTCCCTTAATCTGCTTTCTAATAGCTTAGTCTTTTCCTTTAGCTTTTCTTTTTCAATAACAACTTCATCTTCTGCTGCTTTTATCTCTTTTTGAGCAAAGTCTAAATCTTTTTCGATAGTTTGCAATTCTTT
>JAHIPR010000181.1 GCA_018903015.1 bacterium | reverse complement strand
TATATTTCCACTTCCGAATTCTCTTATATCTACTTTCTTAAACAGTTTACCAACAATATAGCCAAAAGGTATGGAACCTAAAAGATAACAGCTTATAATTATTAAAGCAATCTTCATACTATATTTCCCTCTCCCCCTTTTTTTTCACTAAATCGATAACTACAGGTGAGCCTTCAAAACCAAAGGTTTCATAAAATTTATTTTCTAAATATTTATGATAAGAAGTATACATTAATTTAGGATTGTTTACAAACAATAGAAATGTAGGTGGTTTTATCCCTGTTTGAGTAGCGTATTTAATTTTTAGGGTATTCCCCACTACATATTTTGGAGGATTTTTAGAAATAACTTCTCTTATAAAAACATTTAATACCGAAGTAGGGATTTTTTTACTATATTGTAAGGCAACTTCTTTAATTTTTGAAATAATTTTATCAATATTATAACTTGTTATGGCAGAAGTCATTATAATGGGAGATTTTTTTAAAAAAGACAATTCATATTTTATCTCATCAATAAATAATTTTCTATCTATATTATCTTTAATTAAATCAAATTTATTTAATATTATAATGCATGCTTTTCTTTCTTTTTGAATATAATTTGCTATTTTTTTATCTTGCATACTAACTCCCTGAGTAGAGTCCAATATTAATAATACTATATCTGAATTATGTACCGCTTCAAAAGTTCTTAATGTACTGTAATATTCAATATCTTCTTTCGGTTTCGCCTTGTCCCTCAGGCCTGCGGTATCGATAAATATTAATTTTAATGAATTATGTTTAAAAATTATCTCAATAGCATCTCTGGTGGTACCGGGATGTTCGCTGACTATTATTCTATCTTCTCCTAAAATACGGTTTAATAAACTTGATTTTCCTACATTGGGTTTTCCAATAATTGATACTTTTATAATATTTTCTTCTTCTTCCGATTCTATTTTTATTTCTGAAATATAAGATATTATTCTATCTAATAAATCATCAATATTTAAGCCGTGTTCTGCTGAAATAATATAGGGGTCTCCAAATCCTAATTCGTAAAACTCATATAATTTTAATTCACTTCCCTTTACATCTCCCTTGTTGGCTACCAGGATACTTGATTTATTTTTTTCTCTAATCGCTTTAGCTACTTTAAAATCATCCGGATTTATTCCCTCTTTGACATCGACCAATAATATAATTAAGTCTGCCTCTTCAATAGCTAATTCAATCTGAACAGTTATTTTTTTTTGCATTTCTTCCTTTTTTATAAAATCCACACCTCCGGTATCTACCAGAGTAAATTGCTTCCCTTTCCATTCACATTCTGCATATATCCTATCTCTGGTAATCCCAGGTTCGTTTTCCACAATAGCGGTTCTTTTCTTAGTGATTCTATTAAATAAGGTCGATTTTCCTACATTCATCCTTCCGATAATAGCAACAATAGGTTTTCTCAAAATAGACACTCCCATTTCTTAATCTTATTTTCCTATTTTAAAATGTTTTTTATTTTCTTTATGGTCATTTCAGGATTTGCGCTTTTAGATATTATTTGACCAAGCACAATTATTTCTGCTCCGGCTTTAATTACATCAGAAATATTATCTAAATTTATCCCGCCATCAACTTCTAAGCTTATTGATTTTTTTTGATTATCTATTATTTTTCTCGCTTTTTCTATTTTAGTAATCATCTCCGGGATAAAATTCTGCCCTCCAAAACCCGGATTAACTGTCATTAATAATAAGAAATCTATTTTATTAGTTAAATATTCAATAACACTTAGAGGTGTTGCCGGATTTAGAGCAATACCAGATTTTACATTAGCCTCATTAATAGTTTGGATAAGCCTGTCAAGGTGTTTAGAAGTTTCGTAATGTACAATTATAATATCTCCACCCGCATCAATAAATGATTTAATATGATTCTCCGGTTTTTCTACCATCAGATGAACTTCTAAGGGAAGAGAGGTTATGCTTTTAATTGATTCTACTATCCTGGGCCCGAAGGAAATATTCGGTACAAAATTTCCATCCATAATGTCTAAGTGAATTAAGTCTGCTCCTCCGCTTTCTATCTTTCTTAATTCTCTTTTCAAACAGGTAAAATCTACATCTAAGATTGAGGTAGCCAATTTTTTTATCATAATTATAACACCGCCTATTTATATAAATAATTGTATATTTTGAAAACTTTGGTCATAACTAATACAGCCATAATTTACGGTCAAGGCTTCTATATTGAATGGATTCAGATAAATGAGAAATTTCTATCTTCTTTGATTGTTCTAAATCAGCTATGGTTCGGGCTACTTTTAATATACGGTCATAAGCTCGAGTACTTAAATTTAACTTTTCCATAGCCTTGTAAAGTAAATTTTTAGCATTGTCATCAATATTACAATATTCTTTAATCTGTTTTTTGGTCATTTGAGCATTACAAAAAATACTGTCTTCACAATATCTTTCTCTTTGTATTTTTCTTGCTCTTTCCACTCTTTCTCTTATGGTAAAAGAGTTTTCTTCAAAATCCTTCTCCATGACTTCTCGACAATTTATCCGGGGGACCTCAATATGAATGTCAATTCGATCTAATAACGGCCCCGATATTTTTGAACGATATTTAACAATTTGAGACGAACTACAAGTGCAAACCTTAACCGGATCACCGTAAAAACCGCAAGGACAGGGATTTAGGGAAGATATCAACATAAAAGAAGAAGTATAACTAACAGAGCTAAGAGAGCGTGAAATGGTGACTATCCCGTCTTCCAGGGGTTGACGTAGAGATTCTAAAGCACTTCGGGAAAATTCCGGTAATTCGTCTAAAAATAGTACACCATTATGGGCCAAGCTAATTTCTCCTGGTTTGGGCGTCTTGCCTCCTCCGATTAATCCAACATTACTTATAGTATGATGCGGAGCCCTAAACGGTCTCTCTGTAACCAAAGGGGTATCCGGTGGAAGTAAATTGGCAATACTATATAATTTAGTAATTTCTATAGATTCTTCCAGTGTTAAAGAAGGAAGGATGGTTGGAAGCCTGCGTGCCAGCATGGTTTTTCCGGAACCTGGTGGACCAATCATTATAACATTGTGACTTCCAGCTGCCGCTACTTCGAAGGCTCTTTTAGCGTGTTCCTGTCCTTTAACATCAGAAAAATCTATTAGACTGTTTTCGCTTAGTCGAAAAATATCTTCTAAATCTATGAATACCGGTTCAATGGATATTTTTTTATTTAAAAATTCAATTACTTCGTAAAGTGAATTAACAGGAAATACTTTTAATTCTTTAATTATCCCTGCTTCCTTAGCGTTTGCTTGAGGAATAAGCAATTTTTTTTTACCTATTTTTTTTGCCATCAAAGCAATGGGAAGCACACCATTTACCGGTTTTATACTTCCATCTAAAGATAATTCACCCATAATTAGATATTCATTTAATTGATCTGGCTTAACTTGCTTACTGGCAACTAAAATTGCCAGAGCAATAGATAGGTCAAAAATAGGACCTTCTTTTTTGATGTCCGCTGGAGCAAGATTTACCGTAATTCTCTGCATAGGAAATTCGAATTCAGTATTTTTTATGGCGGCTCTAACTCTTTCTCGGGATTCCTGAACAGCCGTATCGGGCAATCCTACGATATTGAACGAAGGCAATCCTGGATGAATATCAACTTCGATTTCTACCATAAAAGCTTCTACTCCGAATATAGCCGCACTATATAATTTGGATAACAAAAAAACACCTACTTTTACCGTATTTATTATTAATTAAAAGGCATATTTACTATCGAGGTAAAAAGCATTTTTAATATGATTTATTTTTTCTATATCCCTATGATTAGAAATGCTGACCAATATTACATCGAAACAATAATTTTTCTCCCAAAGATTGTATTTAGCTAAATAACATAAAGCATTTTTAATTATTTTTCGTTGTTTATTAAAGTTTATTGCTTCTTCAGGATATCCAAACTTATCAGAACGCCTGGTTTTTACTTCCACAAAGATAATATTTCCCTTATATTCACTGATAATATCTATTTCTCCCAAGAAGGTACGATAATTTCTCTCTTTAATTTTGTAGCCTTTTTCTTCTAAATATTTAGAAGCTATATCTTCTCCAAATTTCCCTATATTATCCATCTGTAATAATCATCTATTTTCATATTTCTTATAATTTATTATATATCTCGATTTGTTAATTAGTTACTTAGTTAATTGGTTAACAAATTATTAGTATTAAACTAGCTAACCAGGTAACTAACTAACAAGCTAACTAATTCTATACGCTAAACGCTATACGCTCTACGCTATTTTTATTCACTAATGACTAATTTCTTATTTTAAGTCAGCTACATCTTTACTCTTTTATAGCTTTTTCTATGTATTTCTGATGGACCGTACTTAAGTAGTGCTTCAAGATGTTCTTTTGTTCCATAACCTTTATTTTTTTTGAAAAGGTACTGTGGATATTTTTGGTCATATTGAATCATAATATTATCTCTATAGACTTTAGCAACTATAGAGGCAGAAGCAATCGATATACTTCTATCTTCACCTTTAATTAATGGTATCTGGAAAATATTTAGGTGAGGAATTTTAAAGCCATCCACTAATAAATAATCAGGTACTTCTTTTAAATCTAAAATAGCTTTTTTCATTGCCAAAAAAGAAGCCTGAGCGATATTTATTCTATCAATAATTTTAGCTTCTACAACACCAATTCCCACGTCTTTTGCTTTAATTAAGATAGAACAATACAATTCTGTTCTTTTTTGTGAACTTAACTTTTTAGAATCTTTAATGTA
>JAHIPR010000180.1 GCA_018903015.1 bacterium | reverse complement strand
TTTCTGAGACCAAGTAAGGCGGATGAATCAAACCTAATAAATTTATACTTTTACTTAATTTCTTTTTTAAATCTCCGATAAGGAAGTCTTTGGCATAAATAAAACCTATGATATTATTTATATTATTCTGATAAACCGGTACCCTGGAAAGACCTTCTTTTTTCATTAATTTTACTGCTTCCTCTAAGCAGGTATTTTCTTCAACAGCTACCATATACTTTTGGGGTATCATTACATTCTTAACAAAAATATCATTTAGATTTAAAATTCTCTCAATCATACTTTGTTCCTTTTTCTCTAATACGCCTTCCTTTTCGCCGACTTCAAAAATTAATTTTAAATCTTTTTTAGTGAAAAAAGCATTTAGAGGTACATACTTCTTACCAGTAAAGATTCTAATGATAAAGTTCGATATCCAACTGAAAAAGACTTCAATGGGATAAAGGACGTAAGAGGCAATTTTTAAACAATAAGCTGCCTTAAGCGAAATTTTCTGTGAATTATTTTGAGCAATGGTTTTAGGAATTATCTCGCAAAAAACTAAAATTATTAGAGTGGTAAACAATATTGAAATAGTTACTCCTCTATCACCCCATATATGCATTGCCAGGGCAGAGGAAACCGTAGAAGCTACGATTACTGCTATATTAGTTCCGATTAGAACCACCCTTAAAAATTTATCGGGCTTTTGTATTAAATTAGACACTATTATGGCTTTTTTATTCCCTCTCTTGGCTAAATATTTAAGATGCAGCTTACTGGTAGAGATAACTGCAGTTTCTGTACCGGAAAAAAAAGCAGCAATAAATATACATATAAATAATATAAAAGGACAAACTTTAATCCAAAAATCTGTCAAAATTTCCTTACCTCCTATGAATCTTTACCCGGAATATTACTTTTGGTCTGTGGTAGTTCTTTTACTATCTTTACTCTTCTAATCCTATTTTTTACTACCTGTTCTATGATCATATGACAATTCTGATACCTTATCTTTTCATTTTTCTTAGGCACCCTGCCCAATAGATCAAAAATAAAACCACCCAGGGTCTCGAAATCATTTTCAGGTATTGTGATGTTTAGAATTTCATTAATCTTGTCAATGCTTATTATTGCATCAGCAATTACGGTATTATCTTCGATCATTTCATACAATTTTATCTCTTTATCGTATTCATCAATTATCTCGCCTACTACTTCCTCTACCACATCCTCCATGGTAATCAATCCTACTGTCCCGCCATATTCATCAATAGCAATGGCAATTTGAATTCTATCTTTCCGAAAAATATCCAACAGTTCGTCTATTTTCTTATTTTCCGGAACAAAGTAAGCCTCCCTTATTATCTCCTTTAAATCAAACTTTTCCTTTGAAGTATACCATTGCTCATATATGCCTAAAAGATCCTTGGCATACAGTATCCCGATAATATTGTCTATAGTTTCTTCAAATACCGGGATTCTCGAATGTCCCATTTTTTTAATCAATTTTAATATTGAACCTAACTTGGTATCAGAGGAGATGCAAGCCATATCTACCCGGGGGATCATTACTTCTTTTACCATAGTATCGCCAAATTCAAATATATTTCTAATCATCTTTTTCTCTTCTTCTTTTATCACTCCCTCATCCTTACCCATATCTATCAAAGTTATTAAATCTTCTTCGGTAATTTCTTTTTTCTCTTTAGTCTTTTTCATTCTTGAAAAATAATATAGGGCACTAATTATTATTTTGAAAAATTTTATTAGAGGGAACAACCCGATAGAAATTATTTCTATCGGTCTAGCAACTTTTTTGGATATTTTTTCGGCATTAGCAACAGCTAATGATTTCGGGATAATTTCTCCGAAAACAAGTATGGTAAAAATCATTATTCCGCTGGCTATACCTACACCTATATTTCCAATAAGTTTTATAGCTAAATAAGTAGCCAAAGAGGAAGCCGTAATGTTTACGAACATATTCCCAGTTAAAATAGAGATTAATGTTCTTTGGGGATCATCAAGAAGACGGATAATTAATTTTACCCGCCAATTATTCTCTTCTTCTTTTTGCATTTTTTTTAATTGCAGTTTATTAAGTGAGAAGAGAGCGGTCTCTGTGCCGGAAAAAAAAGCAGATAATATTATAAAACTTAATAAAGCGATAATTTCAAATATCAATATTATTAAATTAAGGGGGTCATCCAAAAAATAATCACCGCAACTTTTTAAAAAACCACTAAGTATATTCTAAAATATCGACCATTTTTAATCAATTAAACCAAGAAGATGTGTTTACCTTTTATTTTTAATTAAACTATGCAAATTTAACTTTCTTCGATATTCTTATCTTCTGTAAGATTATTACTCCCGCTAATAATACAATACCTATTCCATCAGTTAATAACCCGGGTCTTAATAAAGCAAGTGCACTAATAATTAATATAACTCTTTCATATATATTAACATGGTCAAGAAGATATCCACCAGCAGCTGCTCCCAAGGCTAATACACCAGCTAAACAAGTAACAATCAATACCAAAGTATGAACTACCGTACTATTTATAAATAACAGTCCGGGATCAAGGGCAAATATAAAGGGAATCATAAATCCCGCTACTGCTAATCTTACGGCAATAAAACCGGTTTTCATAGAATTCCCGCCGGAAATTCCTGCTGCGGCATAAGCTGCTACCGCAACTGGCGGGGTAAGATCAGCGATGACCCCAAAGTAAAGTATAAATAGATGGGCAGCTAAAGGGTTTACACCTAAATCAACTAAAGCAGGTGCAGCCATGATAGAAAGAATTATATATTTTGCAGTAGTAGGGAGTCCCATCCCTAATAAAATAGAAGCAATCATAGTGAAGAAAAGAGTTAACATTAAATTCCCATGGCCTAGCATTACCAGTCCATTGGCAATCTTTAATCCCAAACCGCTAAGGGTTACTACTCCTACTACCATACCGGCACAGGCACAAGCCGCTGCCACACCTAAAGCGCTCTTGGCACCCTCCTCAAAGGCCTGACCTAATTTCTTTAAATTTAGGCGGGTATCAGGCTTTACCATACTGATAGCCAAGCTCATTACAATTGCCCAGAAAGCGGAGAATAAGGGAGTATACCCTCTTACTAATAAATATACTAAACCAAGTATAGGGATAATTAAATGACCTCTAGTTTTCAATACTTTACCTAAATTGGGAAGCTGCTCTTTGGGTAGACCTTTTAACCCATATTTACAAGCTTCCAGATGGACCATTGTTCCTACGGCAATGTAATATATTATTGCCGGAATAGCTGCTGCTGCAGCTATTTTAATATAAGGAATCCCCAAAAATTCTGCCATTACGAAGGCAGCTGCTCCCATTACAGGGGGCAATATCTGCCCACCGGTAGAAGCGGCAGCCTCTACTGCTCCGGCAAAATCCTTCCGATAACCTACGCTCTTCATTAATGGAATGGTAAAACTCCCAGTTGTTACTACATTGGCAACTGAACTTCCGTTGATAGAACCCATAAAACCACTCGCAATAACTGCAACTTTAGCCGGCCCTCCGGTAGTATGTCCTGCAAGAGCCATAGCTATGTCAATAAAAAATTTACCCATCCCAGTTTTATTTAATACCGCGCCAAAAAGAATAAAGAGAAAAACGAAAGAGGCAGATACTCCTAAGGGTATACCAAATATTCCTTCTGTACTTGCATACAAATGTTCAATCATTCTCTCTAAAGAAAATCCTCGATGAGCAAAAAACCCGGGCATTATTTGGCCAAAATAAGCATATAGTAAAAACACAATTACTACTATTGGAAGTGCTGAGCCAATAACTCTTCTTGTCGCTTCCAAGACTAATATGATAGCCAGACCGCCCATAATTAAATCAAGCGTAGTAGGTAAACCAGCGCGTATTACCAAATTTTTGTAAAATACAATTAAATATAAACATACCATTGTACCTAATATTGCAAAAATTGTATCATACCAGGGTATTTTTCCTTTATTCTTGTCAAAATTTTTTTTGGAACCGGGATAAATAAGAAATATTAGACATAAGGTAAATGCTAAATGAATTGACCTTTGTTTCAAGCCCAAAAGCAATCCAAAACCCCCAGTATAAAAATGAAAAACCGAAAAAGATATGGCAATAATAGAAATAATGATAGCCATGATCCCCAAAGGATTTCTTACTCTCGATTCAGAATCATATTGTTCCATAAGCTTTTGAACATCAATTTCTTTATTTTCATTCTTAATAACTTTATTCATTTATAGGATACTTCCTATCAAATAATTAAGCAGATTGGTCTTACCAATTTCAATAGTTAACAATTTATCCCCTACTGATGAAGATAAATCAATTTCTTTATCTTTGAAATAAAAAATATTTTCTCTTACCGCCCCAATTCTATAATAAATTGGTGTAAATATAATTCTATGCATATTT
>JAHIPR010000179.1 GCA_018903015.1 bacterium | reverse complement strand
TTTTTTAGACCGCAAAACTCAGCAGCCTATTCTTCCTAAGATAGGACAAAATAGTAATGACGGATGGTTTATAAAGACCTATTTTAATTATTATGTAGATGAAAAATCATATGGCACCCTTTATATCGATTGGCTGGAAAAAAAAGGGATCGGTGTTGGGTTTGAACACACTTTAGAAATCGGTGAAGAAAATAATCCCGGAGAAACTTCCCTTTACTTGTATCAGATTAAGGAAAAAGATAGCGGAAATATTAATTTAACCGGGAAGGTAAAATATGGGCAGGAGTTTGAAGATAATATTAAAACACAAGTAACACTGGATTATAGTGGAATGAAAGCTGAAGGAGGGGAACTCCTTAGCAATAGTTTGAAATCTCAATTTAGTATAGATAAAGATGGGGAAAAATATAATCTTAAGATTAGCGGGAAATATAATTTCAGCGGAACAGGGCTGGGGCAAGAAGATTTAAATATCGACGGTAATGTAACCGTAAAACATAATTATACTTTCAGTGATAAGTTAAATTCGGCTCTTACTTTGGTTTATATTGACAAAAACCCGGCCAGTCAGGAAGTGGCAGACCTCGAATTAAAACCGAAATGGGAACTAAAATATAAGGGTAAAGGTTATACCTTAAATTTGACCACTGAAAAGAGGTTTGACCTGGATGGCGAAAATTATACCGGAGAAAATATTTCTAAAATAATTGACCGCTTGCCAGAGTTTGTCTTTAACAAAAGTGCTGCCGCCATCGGAGATACTAAAATCACTTATGATATTGATGCCTCGGTGGCACACTTCTATGAGGCGGCTACCGAAGAAGATAACTGGCGCGGAGAATATATTATTAATGTTAAAAGACCTTTTAATTTGGGTGAATATTTAACTTTAACCCCTTCGGGAATCTTTCGGCAGGATGTCTATTTAACCGGGGAAGCTCGCTATTTAGTAGGAGGAAAAGTAGATTTAAAAGCAGCTTATAACCCTTATATTTCCTCTACTCTATCCTATAGTTATAATAAATCAGTGGGCCCGACTCCTTTTAATTTTGATTATATCGCTCCTCTAACCAATACAATTAGCGGAAAATTAACCTTAGAGCCTTCTGTAAAAGTTAAGCTGGATTTGTCCACCAATTATAATTTTGTCACGGAAAATTTTGGAAATTTAGTTGCCAAAATAGAGTATGAACCAAAAGAGGACTGGAAGATGAATTTTAGCTCCTCTTATGATCTAAATACTAAGGAGTGGACCAAGAAGATAAATTCCACACTTGATCTACAGTTAAGCGATGATTGGAGAATCAAGTATAAAGGTGTAGTTGATTTAGATGATTTTAAACTTACCAATAGCGTGGTGGGAATTACCAGGGACCTTCACTGTCGTGAAATAACCATAAATTATAAACAGGCCACTAAGTCTATCTGGGTAGAATTTTACATTAAAGCCTTCCCAACTGAGAAGATAACTCTGGGAGGACAGTGAGATAGTATGTAGTATATAGCATGAGGTATATAGTGAGGAAAATACAGAGAATAGGTGTAAAATTAGTTAGCCAGTTGACCGATTAATGTAGCGACATGGCGTGCCGTGTTGATTGAATCAAATACACACGATGCATCGTGTGTCTACAGACTTCTACTTCCTAACCTTTAATTATATTAATAAAGATGGGTGATCACAGCTGTGGCTTTTACTATATCAAAATCTGCTCCACCAGTACCACCTCCTGAAATAACTCCCTCTCCGGTTGAACCAAGCACGGTGCTAATAGTAAAATAACTATCTAAGTGATCATAGGTATTATTATCTGAATCTGTAGTTAGAACATTAATATCGATGCTGTTCGGATCTCCTAAATCACTTAAAGCTATGGTTATTTGAATCTTATTTCCACTGATTAAACTATCCGCTAAATAAAGTTCTGGAGAGCCTTCTTCTTTTTGAGCAAAATCAAAAAATTCATCCTCTAATTTAATATAATAAAATCTATCATCCCAAAATGAAATATTCTCCCCTGGTCCGGTAGCAGGATTTCCATCAGCATCCATAACTATATAATATATCCCCTCATCAGCATTAATTACCCCTGCTACTTCTACAGTAATTTTCAATTGATAGTCCGGTTCTGGTTCTGGTCCTGGTTCATAGGGCCACCTTGCACATCCGGCTACTACCGTCAATGTTCCTATCATCAAAAAAATAATTATCGCTTTTTTCACGTTCATAATTCCCATAAAATCGCCCCTCTATGCCAAAAGTTTCCCAAAGGTGCCAGGCACCTTTGGGTTACTTTAGTCTAATTTGATGCCGCTTCGGACAT
>JAHIPR010000178.1 GCA_018903015.1 bacterium | reverse complement strand
AGAATCTGGTTTTCTCATCAAAACTCCACCAGAAACAAAGGAGCCTAAAAATTCACCCTCAAATAAGAAAGGAGCAGACCATTCAATAATGCCAGCATAACATTGATAAATATAAGGAAATCCATACTCGATACTCTTTAAAGCACCATCACTGAATGACTTAAAACACCTTTTTTCTCCTTCTAAACTACTCTGAATTAATTTACAAAAATTACAAAAAAACCCATCAGAAGTTGAAGACAAAAATAACTTACCCTTTTTATCTACAAAAATCACCTTAAACCCAGTTGCTTTATAGTAAGAATCCAAAAGCCATCTAATAACATCTTTTATTTTGGAAATTTTTTCTTTATTCAATTCTTCATTTACGTCATTAATATAAAACATAATATTTTTTTCCTTCCTTACAAAATATTATTTATCTTCTATTTTATTTTTCAATCTCTGTAATAGTTTATCTAAAGGAAGTGTATTTATTATATCCTTTTCTTCCAACCATCCTCGGCGAGCGACATCTACTCCTAAATTCATAAATTCTAAGCCATCAACACTATGGGCATCGGTCTCAACAGCTAATTGTACTCCTTTATCTTTAGCCATCCGACAATAGACATCATTCAAATCAAGCCTTTCCGGATGAGCATTTATTTCTAAAATAGTTCCGGTCTCTGCAGCTACCTTTATCATCTCATTAATATCTACTTGATATGATTCACGAAATCCAATTAAACGTCCGGTAGGATGAGCAATAATACTTACCAACTTATTTTGCATAGCTTTAACAATTCTTTCAGTAATTATCTTACTTTCTTGCTTAAAACCAGAATGGATTGCTGCCACCACCACATCTAATTTACTTAAAATTTTATCAGAAAAATCCAAGCTGCCATCTGATTTTATATCTACTTCAATCCCGGTCAAAACGGTAAAATCATTTAACTCTTGATTTATTTTTTGAATTTCTTCAATTTGTTCCATAAGTCTTTCCTCGGTTAACCCCCCGGCAAATTTAAGTGATCGTGAATGGTCGGTAATGGCGATATATTTATAACCTCTCTTCTTTGCTGCTTCTGCCATTTGTTTAATCGTATGTGCCCCATCACTCCATTTAGTATGAAGATGCAAATCTCCTCTAATCTGGGAATATTCTACCAGACGTGGCAATCTATTTTCTTGCGCTGCTTCAATTTCTCCCCTATCCTCTCGCAACTCCGGAGGGATAAAGGGTAAATTTAAAATTCGATAAACCTCCTCTTCTTCTTCCCCGGTTATTCTACCTTCTGTCTTTTGGTTAAATACTCCGTATTCATTTATCTTTAAACCTCTCTTCACCGCCGATTCTCTCAATCTAATATTGTGGGCTTTGGAGCCGGTAAAATATTGCAGTGCTGCTCCGAAACTTATTGGCTCTACCACCCTTACATCGACATGAATATCATCTCTGGTAATAACACTGGATTTGGTCGGTCCTTCTGCTAAAACTTCTCTAACCTGAGGCAAAGAAACAAAGGTCTTCATTATCTTCTCAGGCTTCTGGGAGGTCACCAGGATATCGATATCGCCAATAGTCTCTTTTTTTCTTCTTAGACTCCCGGCAAAGCTTATTTTATCCGTCTCATCTAGCCGACTTAAATTTTTCACTATCTCTTCCGCCAAAGGCAAAGCTAGGCCTAAAAGAACCCTTTCTTTCCATCTTTTGTATAATTCTATTCCTCTTAAAATATTGTCTTCAGATTTCTCCCCCATCCCTGGTAAGTCTTTAATTTGATGCTGCCTAACTGCTTTTTCTAATTTCTCTATATTGTCCACACCTAATTCTTCATATAGAAGCTTAGCTGTCTTAGGTCCCACTTCAGAAATATCCAAAAGCTCTATCACCCCGGAAGGTATAGTCTCTTTTAATTTTTCATAATACTCAAGTTTACCAGTAGTTAAAAATTCCTCAATCTTTTTAGCAATACCTTCACCGACTCCCGGGATATGATTTAATCCTCCCTGCTGGTAAATTGTCTCTATATCAATAGCTAAATTCTCTAAAACCAAAACAACCTTTTCATAAGCTCTAATCTTAAAAGGATTTTCTCCTTTAATCTTTAATATCCTGGTAATCTGCTCAAATATTCGGGATAATTCCAAATTTTTCAATTCCCTCACTCCCATTATTATATAGTAAAACTCTATTACCTTTTTTTCTTTTATATATAGAGTCTACAATCGCAAACTATTTTTTTAATTATAATCCTGTTTGCTATATATATTCTATAAAACTCTTAAAATTCCTCTTTTTTTATAATAGTTTAAAATTTAACCAAAACCTCACTCAACCCCTTATAAAAATACAACTTTTAGCCCTTTTTTGAACTTTACTTGATAAAAAGTATTTAAAAATGGTAAAATTATAGAAATTTAAAGATACCTAATCATATGAAATAATCAACAATAATTCTTTTATTAATATTTACTTCAATAAAAAATAATGGAGAGTAAAATTGATGTCAAAAAATCTTAATCCACTTACTATAGAAGAAGTGGCAGAAGAATGTAAAAGTTGTGAAAAATGTCCTTTATATCTTTCTCGCACCAAGGTTGTTCCCGGGGAAGGAAATGCAAAATCTAAGGTAATGTTTATCGGAGAAGCTCCGGGAGAAGAGGAAGATATTAAGGGT
>JAHIPR010000018.1 GCA_018903015.1 bacterium | reverse complement strand
TTTAAACTCATAAAAGATACAATTTTTAACCCTAACTTAAAAACATCCTCGCTTTCATGCAGTTGTTTACCGGTAATATGCTGGACTGCTTCGTTCAATCCGATTAATCCTATTAAGTAAGTTCCTTCATCTAAATTTACGTAAGGTCTGCCATCCTGGGCTATCTTGCCTATCTGCCATAAAGGTCCGCTGGGATTTTCCATCATCATCTCTAAAAACTTTTTCTTCTGTAAATGAGCTCTAACCGCCAAACATAAAGCTTGATCAATCTTCTCTAAAAATAATTTTAAATTATCTTCATCGTTCAAATTAAAAGAAGATTCGGAAATATTGTTGTTAGGGAAAGTTTTGTAAGCGCATTGGGGAAGGTTGATAGTAACATTTTGTATTCCGGCAAATCTTAGCTTTTCCGGATACTGTATCATTTCTTGATCGGTTATTTCTGTTTTTAATCGGCAGCAAGCGGCCAAACACATATCTTCCCTATCAAAAATAAAATAAGGTGAACCGTTCTCAGAAGCTATTTCACAGGCATATTTTAATAATTTTTTCTGTTCTGGGTTCTCGAAAGATTTGCTATCGATGTGCAGGTCCATTTTAGGAAAAGCAAAAACTTTTCCGTGGTAATCCCCTTCTCTCCAAACCTCCATCAAAGCCCTTAAAAATAGTTGGGATTCTTTCTCGTATTCTCCATAAGTTTTTCCGCTATATTCCCCTCCCGGTCCGATTGCCGGTATATTTCTAAGATAGTGGGGAATACCGAGGTGAACATTGAAATCCAGGAAAAGACTTTGTCCCCCCCTTGAAAAGGCGTTTTGCGAACCGCTAAATATTAAATATTGAGCTTCTTGTTTTATTTCTTTAAAGGATGAATTTACCAAAAAAGGGGCATACATGATATTTAAATAACCAATACCTAATGCGCCCGCATAATAGGCCTGCATGGAAGCCAGAAAAGTGTTTAAATGTCCGGTTAAAGTTCTGGTATGTTTAGCTGGGGCGGAAGAAGTATCTAAATTTTCTAATTCCAGTCCATATTTTTTTAAATATTCAAGAGAATGACCGGAACAATAAATTCGTGGGTAACCCAAATCGTGAATATGAATCCAGCCTTTTAAATGAGCATCAGCTATTTCTTTGGAAAAAACTTCCTGCAGCATATATTGTTTGATGGTATTTTCGGCAATAGTTAAGTTTATAGCTTCCGGGTTATTGGTTCCAATATTACTATTTTCTTTACTTTTGGACAAAAACAGTTGCTTTAAATCAAAAGTAGGCATTCCGATAATCTTTTGTTTTCTCCACTTATGTTCATATCCTCTGATAAATAGTTCATTGTCAACCAATTCTCTAATCAAGGAGGTGGAAATCTCGCTTAAGCCTCCATCTAATATATTTTTTTCTACAGCTTTGGCTATCTTTGTAGAAACATTTAAAGGCAGCTCCGCCTCTTTAACTAAGGCCTGAATAATTTTTTTTCTGTCCCAAGGAAGAATATTCTCAGAAGTTGGAGTGGAAACCAACAGGGAAAGATCGGTTATACTTTTGTGATTTTTTATTTTTTTTCTAACTTTTAAACTTTCCCTAATTCTTCTTCTTTTATCTCGATATAAAATGTATGCCTTAGCAACTTTTACCATTCCTTCTCGGATCAGTGTTTCTTCTACTATATCCTGAACTTCTTCCACTTGAGGAATCTTATCCTTAAATCTTTTCTCTAATTTTATAATTACCTGATCGGTTACTTTTTCTGATACAGTTTTATTATCTTCCCCTGCTGTTAACATGGCGGCAAAAATAGCTTCGGTTATCTTCTTTTTATCAAATTCTAATAATTGACCTTCTCTCTTTTTGATGGTCTGTATCATTTTAAAACCTCATTATAAAATATAGCTATTAAATTAGTCTTTAGTGAATAGCATAACCAGCGTGGAGCGTTTAGCGTATAGTATAGTATCACAGCGTTGCTGTGATGAATTATCGTATAGCTAAAAACTAAAAGCGAAAAGTTAAAAACCATAATTCAAAACTCAAAACTTTTTTCGTATAAAGCATTGTTTTTAAAAAGTAGGGGTCGGATTCATCCGACCCGTTTTCATTGCGGGTTCGATGAATCGAACCCCGTTTTCATGAGGGCGGATCCCTATAGGAAAAGGGAATTCCTATACAATTAAACTATTTATTCTATTTGCTAATCTTCCTTATTTCTTTTACGAAGCTGCTTAGATCTTTAAATTGCCTGTATACTGAGGCAAATCTTACGTAAGCTATTTCATCTAAATCTCGTAATTTGGAGATAACCAATTCTCCAATTAGATTGCTCTTAATTTCATCCACTCCTTCACTTTTTATAGTGTCTTCTATGTTGTTTACTAAATTATTTATAGTCTCTATACTAATTGGTCTTTTTTCGCAGGCTTTGATAATTCCGTTGGTAATCTTTTCCCGAGAAAAAGGTTCCCTCCGACCATCTTTTTTTATTACCATCAGGGGGATTAAATCAATTCTTTCGTACGTAGTGAATCTTTTATTACATTTTTTACAAATTCTTCTTCTTCTAACTACTAATTCATTTTCTATATGCCTGGATTCAATTACCCCGGTATCGTAATAACCACAATAAGGACACTTCATCTTGCACCCCTACATGTAGGATTATATTTATAATAATACACTAAATATGGGATGTCAAGAAAATATTTCGTAATGTTCGTAATAAAATGAGTATATAGTATAGCGTAGAGAATAACTAGTATCGAGTATATAGGATCTCGTATCTCGTGAATCGTATCTCGGAATATAGCGGATAGCGTTTAGCAATACTAGCGTAGAGCGTATAGCGTTTAGCGTAGAGTATAGTATTAGGAAAGAAGTATATAGTATATCGTTTAAAATACAGTAATAAGTGATGAGTAACAAGTAAAATAAGTTTCGAGTTGCAAGTCTCAAGTTTGAAAGAAGGAAGTGAGAACATAGTACATCCGCCCTCAATGATTAATAGAAAACCGTAGGATAGGCGTTTCGCCTGTCTGTGAATTAAAAAAGAAGGGCACAATACATTGTGCCCCTACAAATGGCTCTTAATATTTTATCTTTCGTTTTCTTTACTATATACTATACGCTAAACGCTGTACGCTATACGCTATTCCTTACTTTTTCTCCCTTAGAAAAGTGGGTATATCTAAATCATTATAACTTATCTTATCTTTATCGAAATCAATCTCCTCAAGCTTGGGTTCTTCGGTGATTTTCTCTAAGGTTTCAAATCCGGTAGCTATCACCGTTACCTTTACTTCATCATTTAACCCTGGGTCAATTACCGCTCCAAAGATAATATTTGCTTCTGGATTAGCTGCCTTAGAAATTATTTCAGCAGCTCTATTAACTTCATGCAAAGTTAAATTTGAACCCCCGCTGATATTAAACAATAACCCCTTAGCTCCATCGATTTTTGTATCTAAAATTGGACTGTTTACAGCTCTTTGAGCTGCTTCTACAGCTCGGTTTTCACCGCTGGCTCTTCCTAGTCCCATTATGGCTGTACCGGCATTTGCTATAATCATTTTTACATCCGCAAAATCTACATTTATTAAACCTGGCTCGACTACAATTTCGGTAATTCCCTGAATACCATGCAGCAGAACCTCATCAGCAATTTTGAAAGCCTCCAATACAGAAGTATTTTCCTCAACAATCTGAAGTAATCTATCGTTGGGTATTACAATTAAAGTATCTACACATTCTTTTAATAATTTTATTCCTTCCTCAGCCTGCCTCATCCTTTTATG
>JAHIPR010000017.1 GCA_018903015.1 bacterium | reverse complement strand
TAACTCCATAACTATATCCTGCTTAACACTGGGGTCAGCATTTTCATTTATAGTAACTCCGGCAGTAGTATGAGGGATAAAAACGCAACACAATCCTTCCGCAATTCCACTTTCACCTACAGCATTTTGAACTTGAGCGGTTATATCTAAAATTTGTGCTTGAGTATTAGTTTGGATAGTCATTTCCTTTAACATAAATACCTCCAATTTTACTTAGAGCGCTCCCCTCTCCCCTGGAGGGCGAGGGTTAGGATAAGAGGGAAATATGAATACAAAATTATCTTTTATTAATAATTTCTCTACCTTTCTCAAAATCTCTTTCAGAGACTAAAATACTTACTTCTGCTAATCCATCTATGGTAAAAGGATAAACCGAACGGGTAATATCTGATTGCAGGATACATCTAATATTGTAGCTTGCCAACAAACTCTCAATAGCAAGGGCTTCATCTTCACGTGGAACCCGGCAGAGTTCAACAATCTTTATGTCTTTGTCCTTATTTTCTGTATTTTCAGGCAAACATTTCCTCCTATTATTTCAAATTTTCCAATAATCTCGTTGTGTCATTGCGAGCGACCGAAGGGAGCGTGGCAATCTCATTATAACTTCGAGATTGCTTCGTCGCTAAAGCTCCTCGCAATGACAATTTTAAAATCTACCTATAAGAAATTTTAAAATTATTTCAAATTTATAAAATAACTTTTAATTTATTATTAGCAACTTTTTTAGCTTCTTCATATATCTCTTTAAGAGGAACCTGGTGCTGCTCAGCTATCTTCTTGCAATCTTCATATTCGGGGGCAATATTTTTAATTTCCCCTTTAAAAATACCGACCTTAACCCTAATTTTACCATACTTTGTTTCGGCAATAAAATTTTGCTGAGCCAGCCTCAATCTTTTTATTTCTCTTATCCTTACCCCCAAGGTAGTGGATTCTGAAAATAATACTTCCAATATTTCCTTAAGATCTTGTTCGTAAACAATAATACTAAGCATATGGGCAGGACGGTTCTTTTTCATCTGGATAGAAGTTAAAAATACATCTAAAGCTCCCAGGGAAAATAATTGATCCATAATATAATCATAAAATTCCGGGTTCATATCATCAATATTGGTCTCTATCAATACAGCTTCATCGCTAACATAACCATCTTTTAAGTTCTCATCTTTTAATATTTTTTCACCTATGCTCACCCTTAAAAGATTAGGAATGCTAAATTCTTTCTCTCCCGCTCCATACCCTATCCTTTCTATTTTCATCAAAGGTCTCTCTCCAAAACTTTTAGCTAAGGTTCCGATAATTGCTGCCCCTGTCGGGGTAATCATTTCACTCTCGATCCCCCCGCTATAAGTTGGGATATTCTTTAATAATTCTAAAGTAGCCCAGGCGGGAACCGGCATAACCCCATGAGCACATTTAACAAAACCCTTTCCCACAGGCAGGGCGGAAGAATATATTTCTTCTATTCCTAAAGTTTTTATTCCTATAACTGCAGAAGCAATATCAATAATACTATCCAATCCTCCGATTTCATGAAAATGGATTTTATCTATATCTTTTTGGTGAATTTTAGATTCAGCTTGAGCTATATTAAAAAATATCTTTTTGGTCTCCTTTTTAATCTCTTCATCTAATTTACTCTTTTCAAGGATGGTTAAAATATCTTTAAATCTTCTCTCCACTCCTTCTTCTTTTATCTTTACCTTAAACTTAGTTGCAGAGATTCCCTTTTTTACTACTTTGTTAACTTCTAATTGATAACCGGTGAGACCTAATTTTTTTAATTCCTTTTCTAATGTTTCTATTTTTAATCCTGCATCAAGCAGGGCACCGACTGTCATATCCCCGCTGATACCGGAAAAACAATCAAAATAGGCAATCTTCATTCCTTCACCTCATTTAACTGGTTAATTAAACTGGCCATATAGCCGGCTCCAAATCCATTATCAATATTTACTACT
The DNA here is from genome assembly GCA_018903015.1 of bacterium. Next base: position 6,634 of record JAHIPR010000017.1, on the reverse strand, counting down.
GCTAAACCGGGGGCACAACTGTTAAGCATGGTTAATAGAGCAGACAATCCCATAAAATTAGCCCCGTAACCTACGCTGGTGGGGACGGCAATTATAGGTTTATCTACCAATCCTCCTACCACGCTGGGGAGAGCCCCTTCCATTCCCGCTACCACGATTAAAACATTGGCGGCAAATAATTTTTTTGAATTGTTTAAAAGGCGATGAAGCCCCGCTACTCCAACATCGTAAAGACGTTCCACTCTATTGCCCATCAACTCAGCAATAACTGCAGCTTCTTCGGCTACAGGAATATCTGCAGTACCGCCGCTGACCACTAAAATATATTTAGAACTAACTTTCTTCTTTTCTTCTACTGCTATAATCCTGGCCTCCTTAAAGTAAGTTACTTCTGGAATAATCTTTTTAATCTCCTGATATGCTTCGGGGGCAGCCCGGGTAGCAACAATTTTACCTCTGGTTTCCTTTATTCGTTTGGCAATTTTAGTTATCTGCTCTATAGTTTTACCCTGACAAAAAATAACTTCCGGAAAACCCTTTCTTAATTGCCTCTGGCTATCTATTTTGGCAAAACCCAGGTCATCATAAGGAAAATGTTTTAACTTGTCTAACACTTCTTTTATTTCCATTTGACCGGATTTAAATTGCTGCAATATTTTCTCAATCTCTTTTTTATTCATTAATCATTCCTCGGCTTTCTCATTTAATTCTTCATTCATACTCCCGCTTCGGTATCCTTGCAAATCAAGAGTAATATAAATAAATCCTAATTTTTTTAATTTAGTGATTATCCTTTTCCTTAAATCTTCTTCCATTGAGAAGAGCATATCTTCTTCTCTTACTTCAATTTTTGCCAGATCATTATGGTATCTTACTCTTACCTGTTTAATTCCTAAATTATGGATAAAATCTTCTGCTTCTTCTATCCTCTTCAATTTTTCTAAAGTTATCTCATCTCCATAAGGAATCCTGGTAGCCAGGCAGGAATTAGAAGGTTTATTCCAGGTGGGTAAATCCATTTCTTTAGAAAGAAGACGGATGTCGTCTTTGGTAAGAAGAGCTTCCTGCAGGGGGCTCCTTATCTTTAATTCTCTAACCGCCTTCATCCCCGGGCGATAATCGCTAAGGTCATCGTAGTTCGAGCCATCTGCCACAAAATTCAAACTAAGTTCTTTAACCATTTCACTTATTCGGCTGAATATTTCTTTTTTGCATATATAACATCGCTCGGGAGGATTGTTGATAAATTCTTTATTCGATAAAATATCAATATCAATAAACAGATGCTTCACTTTAAATTTTTGCGCCATTTTCTTTGCAATAGCCATTTCGCGAAGATGATGAATTTCTGACTTTACAGTTACCGCAGTCACTTTGTCCATTAATTCTTCTCGAGCTACTTTTAATAAAAAAGTGCTGTCCACGCCTCCCGAATAAGCAATCAAAATACTTCCCATTTCAGATAATATTTTTCGTAAATTGTTTAATTTTTCTTTTTTAATACTCAATTCCTCTTCTCGCTTCTATCCCTTTTTGATAAGGATGCTTAATTTCTTTCATTTCGGTAACTAAATCAGCAATCTCTATTATCTCTTTAGGCGCTCTTCTTCCGGTAATAACTACTTCTACATTATCGGGTTTCCTTTTTATCCTTTGAATAACTTCTTTTAAATCTAACAACTCATAATAAAGCGCCATATTTAGTTCGTCAAATATTACTATATCATAATTCCCGCTTTGCATCGCGTCTGCACCAAAAGAAAAGGCTTTTTCTGCCTCCTCATAATCTATCTTTTTTGCTTTACCTTTAAAAACAAATTCTTTAGTACCAAAAGTTTCTAAAGTTATATTGGGAATTAATTTAACAGAGTGAAGTTCTCCATAGTCCCATTTTTTCATAAACTGAACTATTAACACTTTCATATTTCTACCTGCTGCCCTAAGCGCTAATCCTAAAGCGGCGGTAGTTTTACCTTTGCCATCACCGGTATATACTTGAATTAAACCTTTTATCATCTAACCAACTGACCTCCCATCTTTATAAGTCCAAAGCATTTAAAATTATTATACCAAAATAATCTACAAAAAAATAGTTCAAATTCCTATCTCGTATCTTGTGAATCGTATCTCGTGAAGAATAGCGTTTAGGTTATAGGAAAATAGTGGTTAGTGGTAGGGCGCAGACCTTGTGTCTGCCCGTAGGACTATTTAAATTTTTAATATCTAAAACACAATATATTTTTATATTTTTATTGTAATTTCTCATATAATGTATTATAATTTTGTTGATTGAAAATTAAATATTTAAAGATAAGCAGATTAAGGGAAGAGTGGTGAAAATCCACCGCAGTCCCGCTACTGTAATGGGAAACGAAAGCTGTAATAAGCCACTGTTAAACACTTATCAAAAAGTGATAAATGGGAAGGCACAGCAAGTAGATTGACCCCTGAGCCAGGAGACCTGTCTGCTTAGACGAACCAATCACTTCTTCGTGGAAAAGGGGGTGTTATTTTTTATTTATAAAATACTAAAAAATTATAAAACACAAAAAAGTTTCTAACTATTCTAACTAACCAGATAACCAACTAACTAATTAACTAATATAATTAAAAAGGAGATTAATAATGAAAATTTTTAAAAAATCAATTTTAGTTTTTACTTTGCTTTTTGTATTGAGCTTTTTCCCGCTACTTAGCTTAGCTGATAATGTTAACTATCCACTACCTATAATCGATGATACTGGAACTATAGTAAATATTCTCCAGGAACCTCAACGCATCATCTCTGCAGCCCCCAGCAACACTGAAATCTTATTTGCCCTGGGTCTTGGTGATAAAGTAGTTGGAGTAACAGATTACGCTAATTATCCTAAAGAAATAGAAAAAGTAGAAAAAATTGGGAAAATGACCCCTTTAAACTTAGAAAAAATTGCTTCCTTGCAACCAGATCTTATTATAGCTTTTGGAGGATTCCAGTTAAAAGAAATCCCCCGACTACGAGAATTAGGTTTTAGTGTATTGGTTATTGAACCTTTAACTATCAAAGAAACTCTCAAGAGTATAAAAATGGTAGCAAAGGCTTGCGGAGTACCTGAAAGGGGTTCTGTTTTAGTAAAGGATTTATTGCAAAGAACTAATAAAATTGAATCTAAAGTCTCAAAAATTGCTATTTCGGCCCGCCCCAAAGTATTTATTGGAGGGACTGACGAAACTATCTACACTCCGGGAGAAGGAATTTTACTTAATGAATTAATCACTTTAGCCGGAGGACAAAATATTGCCGCCAGTCTCCCTGGTTGGGTAAAAATAAGCCCAGAATTTGTAGCGGAAGCAGAACCAGATATAATTATAATTCCTATTGGAGCAATGAACCCCGGAGAAGAATCAAAAATTAAAGAAAATATCTCCCAGCGTCCTGGTTGGTCTAATATTCCAGCAATCAAAACACAAAGTATCTTTATAGTAAATGAAGATCTCTTTTACCGTGCGGGACCTCGATTAGTAGATGGGCTTGAATTGTTATATGAAATTTTCCATAAATAAATCACCAAAAGAAATCGCTGGTTATACCAACTGGCGAAAAAAATTAATATTGATGATTCTGGGGGGAAGTTTAGGCATCCTGGGAGTAAGTCTTGTTTGTCTTAACTTTGGGGTGGTCCCTATCCACCCCAAAGAAATTTTTTCCCTTATATGGAATAGTTCATTAGATAAAACTAATAGTTTAATTATCTGGCAACTAAGGATTCCTCGAATTACCATGGCTATCCTTGCTGGAGCAGCTCTATCTACTGTGGGGGGAGCTTTTCAGGGAATTTTAAGAAATCCCTTAGCTGACCCTTATATTTTAGGAGTTTCAGCAGGAGCTGCCTTAGGAGCCTGTATTGGTATTGCTTTACAATATACTACCGGATATTATTTAGCTTCTTATCTTCCTCTATTTGCCTTTACAGGTGCAATGCTTTCTCTTTACCTGGTATATATGTCCTCTAAAATTAGTTATACCTTAGCATCAACCGGACTACTTCTTGCTGGAGTAGCTATAAATTTTCTCTTTTCTGCTTTAATAACTGTACTTTTGGCTCTTTCTAAAAGGGAATTACACTCTATGATCTTCTGGTTGATGGGTGATTTATCCACTGCTAATTGGAACAAAATAAGTATAGTCACTATCCCGGTAATTGTTGGCTGTCTATTTTTGTTTTCATCCTCTTTAGACTTAAATGCCTTGTCTTTGGGAGAAGAAGAGGCTCTTCACTTAGGAGTTAATACCGGAAAATTAAGAATACGCATCTTTATCATTGGTTCAATAATTATAGCCAGCATAGTCTCCTTTACTGGTCTTATAGGATTTGTAGGGCTTGTAGTCCCTCATATCACTCGTCTTTTAGTAGGTCCAGACCATCGAGTTATGCTTCCCATGTCAGCACTTTTTGGGGCAATTTTCCTCATATTGTGTGATACTTTTGCCCGAATTATTATTGCTCCCACAGAAATACCAATTGGAGCCGTAACTGCCATAGTAGGAGCCCCTCTATTTATCTATCTTTTAAGAAGGAGAAATGTATAAAATGTCTTTTCCTGAAACTATTTTAAAAGTAGAAGAAGTAAATTTCTCTTACAATGATCATCAAAAAACCCTATCAAACATAAGCTTCTCTGTATCAAGAGGAGAATTATTGGGAATTATTGGCCCTAATGGTTCAGGAAAAACTACTCTTTTAAAAATTATTTCAGGGATATTAAAACCCAGTAAAGGGAATATAGTTTTGCTGGGTGAAAACTTAAATAAGTTTTCCATTAAAAAAATATCTAAATTTGTATCAGTAGTCCCTCAAGATACCTGGGTTGCCTTCAACTTTAAAGCAAAAGAAGTAGTCTTTATGGGAAGAATACCTTATATTTCTCGAATAAAAGGTGAGACTATTGAAGATTATCGAATATCGCGAGAAGCAATGGTAAAAACCCAATCTCTATCTTTATCTGAAAAGAATATTCAAAAAATAAGTGGAGGCGAAAGACAAAGAGTTTTTATAGCCAAAGCTTTAGCTCAAACTCCTCAACTCTTACTTTTAGATGAATTCACTTCTCATTTAGATTTAAACTATAAATATGAGATGTTAAATCTCTTAAAAAAAGCTCTCAAAGAAGAGGCTCTAACCATTATTTCGGTTTTTCATGACTTAAATTTAGCAAGCATCGCTTCTCATCGCCTTATCCTTTTAAACGAAGGGAAGATAGAGAAGATAGGAACTCCTCAAGAAGTACTCAATGAAGAAAATTTGCAAAAGGTATATGGGGTAAACCCAATATTAATAAATCACCCCAGTCTTGAAGTTCCACAGGTAATAATGTGAATCTTTTGGGGGTCATGCTTTTGGGGGTCAGGTCTCAACATTTGACATAACAACAATAAAATTAAATTATGTCAAATGTTGAGACCTGACCCCCAAACTAACACCAAACCAATTAAAAACATCAGTATTGAAACTGTATAAGACAACCAAATAGCTTTTAAAATGTCTTTTGGACTTTTCTTTTTTAGTTTCTCTCCTAAAATTGGTCGATATTCTTTTACTCCTTGATAAAAGTTAACTCCTCCTAATTGAATACCTAATGCACCGGCAAAACCTGCCTCCGGTATTCCAGCATTAGGACTGGGTGATTTCTTTCCATCTCGAAAAATTATTCTTAAAGCCATCAGACCCCTTTGTCTAACTAATAAACTTGCCACCGGAATTAAAATAACACTAATGCGGGCAGGAAGATAATTAACCAGGTCATCCACCTTGGCAGAAAACCATCCAAAGTGAAGATATTTAGTATTTTTATATCCTACCATAGAATCTAAGGTGTTAATCGCTTTATAGGCTATAGCCAGAGGAGCTCCTCCTAAAACAGCATAAAAGAGAGGAGAAATAATTCCATCTACACTGTTTTCTGCTACCGTTTCTATAGCAGCTCGCACAATTTCCTCTTTATCCAAATTCTTCGTATCCCTTCCTACTATTCGAGAAACTCTCTCTCGAGCTAATTCTAAATTATCTTCCTCTAAAGCTCGATAGACTGAGAATGCCTCTTCTCCTAAATTCTTAGTAGAAAGAGTAGTAAAAATAAAAAAAGAAGAAAAGACAAACTTTAGCATCGGACTTATAATCCCAGCTATGTAAATGAGAAAATAAATAATAAAATAACTTAAACCAACAGTTACAACGGTCAGGAAAATTCCTTTAATTTTTTCTGTTCTTTGGTTTTGATTGTTGTTTTTTCGTAGGGCTTTCTCTAAATATTCAATAAACTTTCCTATTATTCGCACAGGATGGGGAAGCCAATACGGGTCACCAATAATTAAATCTAAAAGATAAGCAGTAATAACTTCTTTCATTATTTATCTTTCTCTATTCCCAAAATATGATAAATTTTTTCCATATCCAAATTATCTCTAACCAAGCAAGCTAATCTATCATACTCTCTATCCTTTTGTTCCTGGTAAGATATTCTATCTTGGTTAATACAACTGGAAATCATTAATCCCTTTTTTCTTCTTAAAAAATTTATGAAAGATCTCCGAAAACTATTGTTATCAAATATTCCATGAATATAAGTTCCCCAAACCATTCCTTCTTTACTAACT
>JAHIPR010000177.1 GCA_018903015.1 bacterium | reverse complement strand
CCCAGATAAGTAAAATTACTGGCCACAGATTCCATACTCTTCCCCATATTTCTAAATCAGTGAAATTTTCAACTATAAATATGATACCAACAGCTAATATTATTAATCCGAAAACCCAATTTCCCTTACCTTCTTCACTCGCACTCATTGTTTTTCCTCCTTTAATATTTTCTTTCTTTTTAATAAGCGTATTTTCTTTGCTTCCTGCCAAATATATTCCAGGTCATAAAAATCTCTTTTCTCTTTAGAAAATATATGAACTATCACATCACCGAAATCCAATAATATCCATCCTGTTCCAGGCTTGCCTTCATAATGCAATAATCTAATTTTATTTTCTTTTAATTTCCTCATAACAAAATTACTTATTGCCCTTAATTGAGGTTCTGAATCACCACTGGTGATTACAAAATAATCAGCGATTAGAGTTAATTTAGTTAGTTTTAATATTATTGTATCTTTTGCTTTTTTATCTTCGGCAGCAGTTGCAACCATTTTTGCAATAGCTAATGAATTTTTATTCAAAAACACACCTCCCTCTAATTAGTCGTTAGTGAATAGTGAATAGTCGTTAGTTAAAATCCTTTGTAAAAACTTTTTAGTTATCATTATAAAGCTAAAAGCTTAAAGTGAAGAACCATAATTGTTATTTAAGAATTCAGGAGCCAGTAGTCAGAAGTCAGAAGAATATAAAATAACTTGACAAAAATTATAATCTCATAATTTTAAATAATTCTGAATACTGGATTCTGTCTCCTGGCTTCTATCTTCCTTTTTTTTCTTCTTTACTATTCACTAATAACTAGCGACTATTTGGCTAACGACTATTCACTAACGACTAACGACTAATTTACCATATCCTTCCCCAATATTATAACTAAATCTAAATCAGTTTGGGTTCGGTATTCTTTAACAATCTCAAAATCTTTAAATAATTCTTTAAATTGATTATCTAAATCTGTCTCTTTTGAATAAACTATAATTTTAGTTTGCTGGTAATTAAAATTATCGGCATTACCAACATTTACGATTTCAAATCCCTGTAATTCTAAATCTTGGGCTATTTTATGGGCAATACCCATCATTGAATTTCCATTTAAAACTTCGACTTTCATCCCGCTATTTTTACTATAGATCAGTGATTTCACTCTTTGCTGTACTTCTTCCACGTTTGGTTCTAAATAACTGATTCCCTTAATGTAAACTGGTTTGCTCTGAACGGTTTCAACCCTAAACTTTTCTTGATTTGCGCCTCTGAACAAATTAGCTAAGGCAACAGTATCTCGTGCTTCTATATTAGTCTCTATATACTCTTTCATCCCTTCAGATATCTGGGGAATTTTAATTATAGAATCAAAGCTTATCATTTTTTTTATTACAGCTAAGGCTAATTTTTGTTGCCTTTTTATTCGGCCTAAATCTCCCAATTTATCGTATCTGAATCTTATGTATTGCAAGGCTTTTTCCCCATCTAATATTTGCTTCCCCGGGTGAAGATTTATTTCCACCCCTCCTGCCTTATCCACATAATACATCTCTTTTTCTACATCAATCTCTACCCCGCCTAACTCATCAATAATATAAACAAATCCGTTAAAATTTGCCACTGCATAAAAATGAATCGGTACATCTAAAAAAGAACTGACAGTTTCAGATATCAAGCTTTCTCCTCCAAAGGCATAGGCATGATTTATTTTGTCCATTCCTCTTCCTGGAATTTCCACCCTGGTATCTCTGGGAATGGACAGGATAAGGGCATCTTTAGTCTTTGGAGAAATGCTTAAAAAAACAATAGTATCCGCACGTCCATGGTTTTCAATCTCGTCACAGCCCACAATTAAGATATTCACTCGATTGTAAGACATTATGTCAGAGCTATAGGGAAATATCCCAAAATATTCTAATAAAAAAAATAGAGCAGCTAATAATAGGATAGAAAACATAATCAAGATTACTTTTTTTTCTTTTTTCTTTTTTAACTCTCTTTTTTTGTTCCTTCTTATGCTTTCCCCTAAATTATTTTTATACATTAAACAAAAACCACCTTGCTTAGGATATTGTTCCTAGCTTCAATAGAAATTGGATGAATTAATAAATTTTTACTTATCAGATAGAGTAATCCTTTATCCAGGGCCATTAAGGCTGCTCTATCTAAATCTATTTCTGCCATTTTTCTTACTTCTTCCACTCCGTTCATATTCCTTAAAGGTTCAATCTTATCACTTAGATAAATTATCTTATCTAAAAGGGACATTTGAGCTGCACCGGTACTGTGTGTTTTTATTGCTTTTAAAATAACAGGATCTTGAATGTTAAATTCCTTTTTTGCAATAACTACCCCTACCAAAGGGTGTAATAATTTAGGAATTTTTTGAACAATTTCATCAAGTTCGATATTATATTCAAAAACCATCTTTTCTAAAGTTTTACAATCTAAATCTTTGGCACAATCATGTAATAATCCGGCAACTTCGGCTTTATCTGCATTATAATCATATTTTATAGCTAATTTGCGGGCAATTTTAGAAGTATTAACCGAGTGTTCTAATCTCTCTTCACCCAACATCTCTTTTAATTTTAATTTTATTAAATCGATATCCACCCTCATCTCCTATCTCTTGTCTTAAGAGGCTCCTGGTATAAAATGTTACATTTTACGATATAATCCTTTTTTGTAGATATATTCTTCCACTTCTTGGGGGAGTAAATATTTTATACTTTTTCCCTCTCTCACTCTTCTTCTAATATCAGTAGAAGATATTGATAAGGCGGGAATTTCCATAATTTTAATAATTTTTTTAAATTTTTCGTTTAATTTATTCAAATCATATCCCGGCCGAGTTGCAGCCACAAACTGACAAAGCTTAGTTAATTCCTCACTTTTATACCAGGAATCTACCTCTAAAAAAGCATCCGCCCCTGTGATAAAAAATATTTTAACCCCATGGTTATATTTCTTTAAAAATTCTTTAACAGTGTCTATAGAATAAGAAGGTCCCGGCCTATTGAGCTCAACTTTGGATACTTCAAAAAATTGGTTATTGCTGGTAGCCAGGACTGTCATTAAATATCTATCTTCGGGGTCAGATATATCATTTTCTCTTTTGTGGGCGGGTTGACGACAGGGGACAAATATTACTTTATCTAATTTAAATTCAATCCTTGCTTCTTCAGCTGTAAATAAATGTCCGCAATGTATGGGGTCAAATACTCCACCCATTATTCCTAAACGTTTAATGCGTACTTTTTCCTTAAAAATTATTCTTCCTCCATCTTTTAGTCGTTAGTCGTTAGTAAATAGTCGTTAGTTTTAATACGAGTTACAAGGTGCGAGATGCAAGTTTCAAATTAATGTAGCAACACGGCGTGCCGTGTTGGGACGAATGGGCACGATTCATCGTGCCCCTACTCTATTAAGCTAAAAAATTAAAGCGCAAAACGAAAAACCATAATTCAAAATTAAAAACTTTTTCATATAAATTATTACTTTTAATAT
>JAHIPR010000176.1 GCA_018903015.1 bacterium | reverse complement strand
CATAAAGACAAAAAAGATTATTTAACCGATGCGAACCAGATGTTTTGTGATTCTTTAAATGAACGGATAAATAATAAAAATGAAAAAAAATATAATCATACTGGTAAATTATTTTTAATTATAGAAGAGGGAATAGGGTTAACCGAAAAGGAAGCAGTGGAGTATTATATTAATCAGGGTAAAAAATTTACTAACAATATTTTTAGCGAAATCTGGTTGATGTTACAGTTAGCAGGGCATTATAAAGTATATTTACTGGATAAAAAATAATTTGTTTCTAATTAAAAATGCTAATGGGTTGACTTTTTCAGGGAAGAAAAAAAGAGAAAAAATTATGGCTTGTCACAAGTGAAAGCCAGGGAGAAGATATATTTAATTTTTTGGTGTTTTTACAAATAAAAGAGGAAATACGATATCACTTACACAGCAAGGTATCCAAACAGAGAGAAATAAAAAAATAAAAATACCAATGTAGGTAAACCAATTCAAAGTGTGTCCTAAAGCCATAATAATATGGAAGAGTGAAGCCCAGGTGCTGAAGAGAACATGACCAAAATGAGGGAACTTTGTAGAGGGCTTTAGATAAGCTATTCCAATACCAAATAAAGCTAAGGGATTAACCAGCCACCATTCTTCAATAAAACCTAAATGAATTTCTCGATGGGGCAGATTGAGCAAAATTTCACCCAGATAGGGGATTACCGAATCACTTAATGTAGCTATCCCGACAGAACCCACATAACCGATGAGGATTAAAGTTACCCAGTTACATTTTTTCTTACCCGCCGCACATTTATAAAAATTATACATAGAGGCAGTAACCAGTGCACTTAAAAAAACATGAAGAGGGTGAAAGGTATAAAAAATATTATAGGATAATTTGGTTGGTAATTTTTGCAAGAATATTATCATAATTATTCCGGTAGCAGCTCCGAAAGCAGTAAAAGGCATATGTTCTTTTAATTCTTTAAGGATTTGTTTATACATTTCTTTCCCCATTCTATTAAGACAAAAATATTTTTAGGCGAGGAGGGTGTAAAGGCAATAATTATTTAATTAGGCTATAGTAATATGTTATACTTATAAAAGTAGAGAAGTCAATAAAATTTCTCAATAATCTCTAATTTTTATTGGTAAAATTAAATAATTAAAGAAGAAAAGAGGAAACATAGAGTGAAGATTGGATGCCATATTTCTATCGCCGGGGGAATAGATAATTCTGTTGTTCGGGCTGTGGAATTAGACTGTAATACTATGCAGATATTTTCTAAAAATGCATCCACCTGGCGGGAGAAGATATTAAAAAAGGACGAAGTAGAAAATTTTAGAGAAAATTTAAAAAAATCTAATATTAACCCCGTTTTTATTCACGCCTCTTATCTGGTTAATTTGGCATCTCCTTCAGATGAACTTTATTTCAAATCAATTAATGCTTTTTTAGAAGATATAAAAAGAGCAGATCTTCTATTAGCCGACCCTTATCTAATAATTCATCCGGGAGCCCATACCGGAGCAGGAGAAGAATACGGAATTCAGAGGATAATTAGAGCCCTTAATATTATTTTAGAGAAAAGTGTAGGTTTAGGTTTAAAGACGATGATATTGTTAGAGAATACTGCTGGTTCGGGCACGCATTTAGGTTATACTTTTGGGCAGTTAACAAGGATGATGGAAGGGGCGAAAGATAAAAAGAGAATAGGAGTATGCTTTGATACCTGTCATGCCTTTGCGGCAGGATATGACCTTTCGCATCAAGAAGGGATTGAACAGACCTTAGGGGAAATTGATAAATATTTGGGTTTAGAGCGATTAAAGGTGATACACCTTAATGATTCAAAATTTCCTTTGGGTTCACGAAAAGACAGGCATATGCATATTGGTAAGGGATATATAGGACTGGAAAGTTTTAAGGCGTTGGTGAATCATAAATATCTAAAAGACCTGCCTTTCGTTCTGGAAACCCCCAAACATGATGAAAAAGATGATCTAAACAATATTAATTTAGTAAAGAGTCTAGTTTCAAATTAATACGATAAAAATATGTGACAGAGAACCGTTACCCCCTGTCACACTGTCCGAGGAAGAGGTTTAAGTGGATGCCGGTAGAGGAAATTTTAAATGAACTAAAAAAATATAATAAAGTTAGTTCCCGCTTTACTGACTGGAGACATATTCCGGCTAAATCTGGAATTTATGAGGAGTTTCCGGAGTGGATAGAGGATAGACTGGTAAGGATTTTGAAAGAGAAAGGTATCAACAAACTCTATTCTCACCAGGCTTCTGCCTTGGAATTTATCAGGAACAAAAATAATGTGGTAGTGGTAACTCCTACTGCTTCAGGAAAGACACTCTGTTATAATCTGCCGGTATTGGATTCTATTTTAAGAGATGAAAATAGTCGGGCACTTTATCTGTTTCCCACTAAAGCTTTATCTCAGGACCAATTGACTGAATTGTATCACTTAGTATCAGCCCTGGATGAGGGAATTAGGACTTATACCTATGATGGAGATACTCCTTCTTCCGCCCGACAAGCCATCCGCAAGAAAGGACATATTGTGGTAACCAATCCGGATATGCTGCATTTAGGGATATTGCCTCATCATACCAAATGGATGGATTTTTTCGTAAATTTGAAATATGTGGTAATCGATGAGGTTCATATTTATCGGGGAGTATTCGGAAGCCATCTGGCCAATGTAATCAGAAGATTGAAGAGAATCTGCCGATTTTATGGGTCGAATCCCCAGTTTATCTGCTGTTCAGCGACTATTGCTAATCCTCAAGAGCTTTCTCAGAAGATTGTAGGAGAAGAATTTGTTTTAGTCGATAATAATGGCTCCCCTCAAGGCGAGAAATATTTTTTATTTTATAACCCTCCGGTAATTAATAAAGAATTGGGAATCAGGAAAAGTTTAATTAAAGAAGTTGCCCGTTTTGTCGCTTATTTTTTAAATTATGATATTCAGACCATAGTCTTTGCGCGGAGCCGTCTGACTACCGAAGTCCTAACCAGTTATTTAAAAGATTTTTTAGCTAAAACGGGAAGATCCAGGGATATGGTTAGAGGTTATAGGGGAGGTTATTTACCTAACCTAAGACGTGAAATAGAAAAGGGCTTAAAAGATGGTGAGATAAAAGGAGTAGTAAGTACCAATGCCCTAGAGCTGGGTATAGACATTGGACAGCTTGATGTTTGTTTTATGGCCGGATATCCCGGAACTATATCCAGTACCTGGCAGCAGGCCGGAAGAGCAGGGCGCCGATCCAATAGTTCAATAGCTATCTTAGTTGCCTCCAGTAATCCTTTAGACCAATTTGTGATAAATCATCCTGATTATTTCTTCGGAGAGTCACCGGAGAGTGCGGTTATTGACCCGGATAATTTGAGTATTTTAGTCAGTCATATCAGGTGTGCTTCTTTTGAATTACCCTTCGAAGAAGGAGAAGATTTCGGAACTAAAAAGCTTCGGGATGTTTTGGAGTATTTAGAGAAGGAAGGCGTACTTCATTACGTGGAAAAGAAATGGTATTGGATGAGCGAGATTTATCCTACTGAAGAGATAAGTCTGCGCAGTGCTTCAGTAGATAATTTTGTAATTATTGATACTACTGACCAGCAAGAACAGGTTATCGGGGAAATGGATAAGGCCAGCGTACCCACACTTATCTATGAAGGGGCTATTTATCTGCATGAAGGCGAACAATATGCTATTCACAGGTTGGATTATCAGAATCAGAAGGCCTATGCCGAAAAAGTTAAAGTGAATTATTACACCGATGCTCAGACCGAAACTAATATTAAGGTTTTAGATGTGTTTGAGAAGAGTGAAGAATCAAATATGGAACATACTTATGGGGAAGTGGTCATTACAATCCTTTCTACTTGTTATAAAAAGATAAAATTTTATACTCACGAGAATATCGGTTTCGGGGAAATATCTTTGCCGCCGGAAGAGATGCATACGACCGCTTATTGGCTCGCTTTGGCTGATGATAGTGGGGAACTATTGAAGCGCCTGGAAAGTGAAGGCACATCTTTTAATTTAAGCAGCGGGCTTTTGGCTCTATCTAACGTCCTTATTAATGTTGTTCCTTTATATGTTATGTGTGACCCTCAGGATATCAGGGCAGTTTCGGAAGTGCGTTCTCCTTTTACCGGAGAACCGACTATTTATATCTATGATAATTATCCCGGGGGAGTAGGATTTAGTGAGAAGATGTTTGAACTGCGTCGACCTTTACTGCAGGCAGCTCAGGAATTAATTCTTGGCTGCGGATGTGAAAAAGGCTGCCCCTCCTGTGTGGGGCCTATTGACGAAGTGGGCATAAAGGGAAAAGAGAGCGCTCTTCTAATTTTAAGGGAGGCCTTGAGCTGATTATGGACCTAAAGAGTCGACTGGAAAAGATTGCCCAATTAAAAAAGAATATAAATAAAATTGCTCAATCACAAAAAGAGGAAAGTATACGTATTGTAAATCAAGAAATAAAGATAGAAGAAGTATTATCGGGAAAATTTATCTCCACCCCTTTTGGGGATAGCTTTATCCGGGAAAATTATTTCCCTCAGGATTATAGGTGCGGTGAAGTTGAACTTTTTCAAATTTTACAATCTTCTGCTAACACTATTTCCAGTTTAGCCAGAGATGATAGATTAAAAAAAATAGATATTAATAAGACCGTCTTTTTGGATACCGAGACTACCGGATTGGCCGGAGGAGCAGGGACTTATATTTTTCTGGTGGGAGCAGGATATTTTGAAGGAGACCAATTTTGTGTCCGGCAATATTTTATGCGGGATTATAATGAAGAGCGAGCTTTACTATCAGCAGTAAATGAACTGCTTTCCAGTTTTGAGGCAATAGTTTCGTATAATGGTAAGACTTTTGATGTTCCCTTAATTCAAAGCCGCTTTATTATGTCCGGGATGAAATTAAATTTAGAAAATCCTGGTCATTTTGATTTACTTTATCCTGCCCGCCGTTTATGGAAAAGAAGATTAGAGAATTGTTCACTATCTACAGTAGAAAGAGATATACTGGGGGTCATCAGAGAAAACGATGTTCCGGGCTATCTTATCCCTGAGATTTATTTTAGGTACCTTAAAACCAAAGATGCCCGAGCATTAAAACAGGTCTTCGAACATAATTTACAGGATATTCTTTCTCTGGTAGCTCTGGTCAGCAGGATGTGTTTTCTGGTAGAAGACCCTTTGAATAATACCGAATACGGGATGGATATTTTCAGTATAGGTAAGATGTTTGATGAAGAAAAGAGATATGAGCAGAGCACCCACTATTATTCTGAAGCCTTAAAACACAATTTAGCAGAAGAAGAAACCTTAGAGATATTAAGATTGGCTTCTTTTGCTTATAAGAGACAGGGAGAATGGGAAGAAGCAGAAAAAATATGGAAAAAGACAATAGAAAGAAGCCCGGAATTTATCTATTATCCTTACGAAGAGTTAGCCAAATATTACGAGCACCATTTGAAGGATTATCAAAAAGCAGAGACGATAATAGAAGAAGCTCTAAATATTGTGGAAAATATTTTCATAAGAGAAAAATTACAATATCGTTTAAATCGAATTAAAGGTAAACAATAGTGCCTGGTACAAAAGTTTACCTTTAATAGAAAAGGAGCAAGAGATGGAGAAAAAGAATTATACAGTGAAAGATTGGCCGGATGAGGAAAGACCGAGGGAGAGGTTGGTTGAGCATGGTGCAGATTGCTTGACAGATGCAGAATTATTAGGAATAATATTGGTTAAAGGTTATCAGGGGAAGACCTCGGTAGAAGTAGCGAAAGATTTATTATCAGAAACAAAGAGTTTAAGGAAATTAGATTCTTTAAGTTATCCGGAGATGAGTTCTGTTAAAGGGATAGGCCTGGCTAAATTTGCCCAAATAAAAGCAGCTCTTGAGATAGGGAAGAGGCTTCTAAGGGAAACTAATTCACCTAAAAAGAAAATTCATAATGCCTTAGATTTAGTAAATTATTATGGACCGTGCATGAGAGATTTAAAGAAGGAAAAATTTAAGGTAATAATGTTGGACGTAAAGAATAAAATTATCAAGGATATTGATATTTCAGTAGGGAGTCTAACGGAAAGCATAGTCCATCCCCGCGAGGCATTAAAGGAGATAATCAAAGAATCAGCTGCCTCGGTTATATTTTTACATAACCATCCCAGTGGAGAATCAAATCCCAGTAAAAATGACTTAGATATTACTGAGCGTCTGGCGGGTGCTTGTGAACTGGTCGGGGTAAAAGTGCTGGATCATATAATATTGGGAGAGGATAATTATTTCAGTTTTGCTCAGGAGGGCTTATTGAAAAAAGTAGGGGCAGACCTTGTGTCTGCCCTAAAAGGAGTTAGCAATACATGAAAAGTAATTTATCCATAAAATTTTGTCCATATTGTGGTTATAAATTAGTCAGAAAGATGTTGGAAGGAAGAGAAAGATTGTATTGCTCGAGGTGTGGTAAAATATTTTACGAAAATCCTACTCCGGTAGTGGCAGTGATAGCCAGAGATGACGAAGGCAAAATATTATTAATCAAAAGGAAAATAGAGCCCCGCAAAGGCGAATGGGCACTGCCCAGCGGGTTTATGGAATTAGAGGAAAGTCCAGTAGAAGCCGCTTTAAGGGAATTGGCTGAAGAGACCGGGTTAAAAGGAAAAGCGAAGAGGCTGATAGGAGTTTATCCCAATAATAGCGAAATTCATGGTTATTTAGTTATTATAATTTATGAAGTTAAAATTTTAGGAGGAAAACTGTACGCCGGTGATGATGCGGAGGAAGCTGACTTTTTTGCAGTAAACCAAATTCCTCCTTTAGCCTTTCAATCTCACCAGGAAGCCTTGGGAGAAGTTTTAAAATAAAGGTGTTAATTTTTCAATTCATATTTTGTAAGAAATTATTGATTGTAAGCTAATAAATTTAATAATAAAAAGGAGAAAATAATGGAAAAAGCAAATTTTTTTAAAGTCAAAGAATTAAAAGCAAAAAAGGTTTTAGAAGATTCTATGTTAAGAGTTGTGGTAAATAAAAAAACCATGGTAAGCTTTTTTGAATTTGGTCCAAATACTACTATTATGCCTAAACATAAACATCCCCATGAACAAATTGGAGTGGTGGTAGCGGGCTCTGTAAAAATGATTGCAGGAGGGGAGACTAAAATTTTAAAGGTGAGTGAAGGAGTAGCAATTCCTCCCAATGTGGAACATGAAGCTACTCCCTTAGAGCCAGGTACTAAGATGATAGACGTTTTTTATCCTATAAGAGAAGACTATCTTTAGTAAAATAAAACAGATTAAAGGAGTATAGGATTGAAGATATTAGCTTTAGATTTTGATGGAGTAATTGT
>JAHIPR010000175.1 GCA_018903015.1 bacterium | reverse complement strand
GGAAATTGCTACCAAGCTTATCAACATTGGAAATAAACCTAGACTTATAGTTTATATCCGTGATATCACCGAACGCAAGAGAGCCGAAAAGAAACGAAAATCATTACTAAAAAAGGAACGGGAGCAACATTTAAAGGCAGAGACATTAGCTAAAGTTGCTCTTATTCTTACCTCAAAACTCAGCCTCTCAGATGTATTAGAGGAGGTGTTTCGACAAGTAAAACGTCTTGTCCCTTATTCTGCCTGTAACGTTTCCCTTATTGAAAAAGGAGGATTATATAATGTTCATTCAGTGGGATACAATAAATATGGTAGTAAAAAATTTGTAAATAATTTTACCTATCCAGTGGATAAACTTTCTCTGTATAAAGAAGTGATTAAATTAGCAAAACCCCTGCTAATTACCGATACTTATAAGGATACCCGTTGGATTATTTTTAAGGAAACCAGCTGGATAAGATCATTTTTGTCTATACCCGTCTGTTTAGGCAATAAAGTTGTAGGATTATTGAACTTGGATGGTGATACCCCAGGTAAATTTGTTAAAAATGATATTAAAAAATTACAACCTTTAGTCAATGCAGCTGCGATCGCTTTGGAGAATGCTCGATTATTTGAAGAGGTTCAAAAAGAAATAACTGAACGCAAACAGGCAGAGAAGACCCTGGTAGAATCAGAAGAGAAATACCGAACCATATTTGAAAATACTGGTACTGCTGTGATAATTATAGAAGAAGACAAAACAATTTCTATGGCAAATGCACAATCTGAGAAACTGAGCGGATATTCTAAGGAAGAAATTGAAAATAAGATGAAATGGACGGATTTTGTCATTCTAGAAGATTTAAAAATGATGGACGAGTATCATACCGCAAGGAGAAAAGTCGGAGAAAAACCTCCAACCGAATATGAATTTCGTTTAATAGATAAAAAAGGTAATATGAAAAATATATTCTTAAAAATAGGAATAATACCCAGTACCAAAAAGAGTATAGCTTCTTTAATAGATATCTCCGAGCGCAAGCAGGCGGAGGAGGCGCTGTGTGCCAGCGAAGAGCGGTATTTCACCTTGTTCAACAATGCCAATGATCTCATCCAAATCGCAAACCCTGCCGGGAAGATACTGGCGGTGAACAAGAAATGGTTGGCGACCCTGGAATACTCGCAGGAAGATGCGAAGGGTCTGCGGGTGACCGATATAATTCGTGAGGACAAAATACCACAGATCAGTGGGCTGCTGCAAGAAGTCGCAAGGGGAAGAAGCGTTAGTTTTGAAACGGTTTTCATTTCTAAGAGCGGGAAGGAAATCAATGTAGAGGGCAGAGGAAATGGCATATTCAAGGATGGCAAATTCGTTTCTGCCGTGGGGATATTCAGGGACATCACCGAGAGCAAACATTCAGAGGAAAATTTGAAAAATGCAAAAGACGAACTGCAAATAATTTTAGATTCAGTACCTGCTATAATTTTTTATAAAGATGTAGAAGGTAGAATTATCCGGGCAAACAAGATTCTGGCTGATTCATTAAAGATGCCAGTAAAAGATCTAGTAGGCAAGACTACAGAAGAACTTTTTCCTGAGGAACAGGCTGAGAATATGAGAAAAGACGATAAGGAAGTTATTATTTCCGGAAAAGCAAAAAGGAATATCGTCGAACCTTATACAACACCTGACGGAACAAGATGGTTAATTACCGATAAGGTGCCTTACAAAGATAAAGAAGGCAAAATTACTGGTGTTATTAGTCTGTCTAAAGATATCACTGTACAGAAAAAGTCAGAAGAAGAACTCCAGCAAAGCTATCAGAAACTCAAAAAGACCATGGATGCAGCCCTCGACACTATGTCCAAGATAATAGAGGTCAAAGACCCCTATACCTCCGGCCACCAGCATAGAGTCTATCAGTTAGCCATTCGTATTGCCCAAGAGATGGAACTTCCTGAAGATAAGATTGAAGGGATAAGGATAGCCTCTTTAATCCATGATATCGGGAAGATCGGACTGCCCACTGAAATCTTGAGTAAGCCCACCAAGTTAACTGATATAGAATTTAGTCTAATAAAAGGACATTCCCAAATAGGGTATGATATCTTAAAATCCATTGATTTTTCCTATCCTATAGCTCAAATTGTCCTTCAACATCACGAAAGGCTAAATGGTTCAGGTTATCCTAATGGGTTAAGGGCTGATAAGATTCTACTGGAAGCCAAAATCATAGGGGTAGTTGATGTAGTAGAAGCAATGTCTTCCTTCCGTCCTTATCGACCGGCATTGGGCATAGATGCAGCCTTGGAAGAAATCTCTCAAAACAAAGGCATCTTCTATGACCCGGGGGTGGTAGATGTTTGCCTTAAGCTCTTCAAAGAGAAAGAATTTAAATTTGAGTAAACGAAGTAGAAAATCTTATGGAAAAGAAAGAGCGGCGTTCCGGAAAAGAACGAAGATCAGAGGAAGACCGCAGGAAATGTAATGACCCGAATTATAAACTGACTTCTTTTTGTTTTTCCTTATCTAATGTATTTTTATATCGAAACAGATAAACAAGATCAACTATTGTTTAAATATTTGATAAAGTGAATAAAAATTAATATTTAATAGAAGGTGTGAAACGGAAAGCGTATACAAAGTTGTCGAAATTGTAGGTGCCAGTGAAAAATCATGGGAGGACGCAGCAAGAGTTGCATTAGAGACTGCTTCTAAATCGATTGAGGAAATTAGGATAGCCGAAGTAAATAAGCTTGATATCAAAGTAGAGAAAGATGCTAAGTTAACTTTTAGGACAAAATTAGATATTTCATTTAAATATAAAAAGTAGGAATCATTAGCAAATATTGTTAAAAAATACCAACTCTCAAAGACTTGGGGTCAAATCTTTATTCTTGACATATAATTAAATTAACTGTCAAGAATAAAGATTTGACCCCAAGTCTTTACTCCAAGTCTTTACTTTCCTAATTTATTTGATTCTATTTAAAATATCAAGTATAATTTATACAAATTTTTCCTGAACCATAGTTATTCTCCAAGTAGCTTCAAAAATGTAACTTAAAAATTTTTAAAGAGACTGTGAATTATATGTGAATTTTAAATAAGGGTAATAAAAAATGGATTTAAAAATGATCGGAAAGAATCTTAAGAAGGGGAATTTAAAAATACTTAAAGATACTCTTAATAAAATAAATCCGAATATAGGGAAAAAATTAATCTCCTGGATTCTTCAGCACCCTCGTTATCTTAAAAGTTTTTTCCCTCTTTATCAGGCATACACCAATGCCCAACAAACCCGGGAGAAAGAATTAGAAAACGGATTGCAGGTACCCTCGACCTTAATCATAAGTATTACTCCCCGCTGCAATCTTAATTGTGAGGGGTGTTATGCCTCAGCTGCTGGCAATATCAAGAGGCGTAAAAGTTCAGAAACTGAAACTCCAGCCAAAACTCCGCTAAATTGTGAACAATGGCAAAAAGTCATAAAAGAAGCCGGTGAACTGGGAATATTCGTTAATATAATTGCCGGTGGAGAACCCTTTTTATTCCCTGGATTAATAGAGCTTTGCGGAGAATTTAAAGGCCAATCCTTTGTAATTTTTACCAATGGAACTGCCCTTACCGAGGCTGATTATAGCCTCTTAAAACGCTCAACCAACCTGGCAATTATCGTGAGTATAGAAGGAAGCCCTGAATCTACTAATAAAAGAAGAGGGACTGGAGTCTATGAAAAAGCTTTAAATACAATAAAAAACCTTGACCAAATAGGTGTACCTACAGGAATATCTACCACTATTACCCGGATGAACTTTAAGTATTGGATGAATCCTGAAAATATCGATAATCTAATTAAACAGAATATAAGAATACTCTTTCTGGTTGAATATATTCCTCAGACACCTCTGCCCCAGCCAAAAATGGAGTCAACAAATCATTCCCCGAAATCTTATCTGGATATGACTCCATCTGAATCGTATGATCACTCTCTCCTGCTTAAACCAGAAGAAAGAAGAGAATTTAGAGCACAAGTCCTTAAATTCCGTTCAACCAAACCTATTTTTATAATCCACTCCCCAGGCGATGAAGAATATTTCGGAGGATGTGTGTCAGCAGGAAGGGGTTTTGCCCATGTTACTCCAGCAGGAGATCTTACTCCCTGCCCGGTATCTAATATTGCTACCCATAACCTTTCCAATTCAACTTTACGGGAAGGACTGGCCAGCCCCCTCTTTAAAGAGATATGCAAGAATGAACACCTGCTGGAAACCGAAGGTATGCCCTGTGCTTTGTTTGCCCATCCCGAGGAAGTCTCCGCCTTGGCGAAGTTAGTTGGTGCCTATAAAACAGATTTGGATGTTTTATAAAAAATGACAGGGGAAGATTCTTTAAAGTTTAAAAATAAATACCGTTTACCCTGGACATGGAAAGCCTTTTCCAATGAGTTCTTTCACTAAATGAATGTGACACCACAAAATGAAGAATGTGACAGAGGACAACGGTTCTTTTGACAATAAAATATGACAGTGGTCCTGTGGCACATTTATTGATTAAATAAATAATTAATAAGGAGTAAAAGAGAGGAACAGGAAAACTAATTTTTAGCTAAGTAAGAGAGATAAATATATATAGAATTATATGGGATGTTTATAGTGCATTTAAAATATAGAGAAAATGAGGTAAAAAAGAGCTAAAAATTGTATTTTTAGGAGGATGAAAGCCTTGCAAAAAGGGTTTTAGCGAAATATTGTCGTAGCGGCATTTTTTAAGATGGGTTAAGGTGATTGGTCATATTTTTTAAATTAGGCGCTTAAAATGGCTTATTTTAGATATAAGTGAAAGCCCTTACTATATACGGCTTTCAAGAAGGTATTTTCCCACAGACTTTACACATTTTTCCCATTTTTAAGTAAATATGGTTAATATTAATTCCTCTGTTATCGTGAGCTTTCGAGGAAAGCGCAGCAATCTCATCTCGCAACTATTTTTTAAAAAAAGAAGGATTTTTTAAATCTTTTATCGTATTAATATTAAGGTGTAGAAAAATTGAAAAAAACTAATGCTTTTGACCGCTGGTGGCGATTCAATAAGGTAAATGTATATTCTTGAAGTGTGACAAAGAACCGTGCCCCAACACATTTGAAAATTTCTACCAGCTAAAGCTCATACCAAATCCATTAGGTATTAACTACTCTAAAGCCAGACGGTCGTTGATTTGATAAACAACTTCTTTGGTGTTTATTTCCCATCCTACTTGAGTAAATTGTCCTCCATGATTAAGCTGTATTTTTCCTAAATCTATTTGTAAGCGGGCTTGAACCAATGCATCCAGGTTCTGTCCATTATACTGCAGGCCTGCTCCGGTCCACAACCTGATTAAATAAGAGCTGTAAAGGTCATATTCAAGCCAGCTTCGGTAGATATCATCGTCATAGCGCGAAAACCGAAATTCCACATCTCTTCCCGTTCATAAAGATGCTCCAACTGTGGACCTTTAAGTAAAATAGGAATCATCAAATCGGTATCCGTGAGTCTGGCATGATTAGTTGGATAGCGTAAGTAAAAAATAGGTATCTTAGGAGGATTAATGACTATGACTATATCTCCTGCTCTCTTGTTTAAAAGTAAATTATAGATATTGGGAGGAACGGCTGGGAATTTGCTCTCTCTGGTGTGTGCCGGCCAATCTAAATCAGTCAACCATTCTCCATTATAACCAGAATTATAGTAACCAAATACATCTTCACCTTCAAATAAGTAGCGAATTTTTTCTTCGCTTTCTAAAACAATATCCCTGTCGAGTTTCAATCTTTTCACCAGATAACCAAAATAACGGTCAAACCTGCGTATGCTGGCTGCATATAAATTCGGGCCCAATATATGTCCAAGAGGATCGGTGGTAAACCAATAGAATTCTATAACTCCATAGGTTTCCAGAAGCTCAGGGACATTAAGGAGAGGTAGAAACATAAAAGGATCAAGTCCGGGTAATCCATAAATAAGCTGGCTTTTGCTCGTCGGGGTATATGAGAAAATAAATAAAAATATGTAATTAAAAAAATTAGGCACTTTTAAAAGCTATTATATTTTTTTTACACCACTTAATAAAAATCAGAGAATTTATAAATTCAAGTAGGAATTGATCAGTGTCTTTAGTAAGGGAATTATCTTTTTAGTTTCTTCTTCCCCAAGTTTAATTAATTGTATTTTTTTTTCTTTCTCCATATCAGTAGAGAGAGGACCTCTATAGTGGGGGTTTATCACAATATCTGCCTTATTAGCTGAAATATTATTTAATTCTCCGAGCATGATATATACAGATCTATAAAGGATAGATACAGCATTATTGATAACGGGAAGAGTGTCTTCTTGAATATCCCTTAAATTTACCCCGATAACTATATCTGCTCCCATTTCTCTTACCACATCCACAGGAACAGGATCTATTAAACCACCGTCTACTAACATTTTATCTTCAAATTTAAAAGGTATGGATAATCCAGGCACAGACATAGAAGCTGCTATCGCATTAGAAATCCTCCCTTCGCCAATCACTACTTTTTCGCCAGTTATCAAATCTGCGGTAACTACCTTAAAGGGAATTTTCAGATCATATTCGAAACTTGCCCAGTTAGTTAATCGGTCAATTTCATCTCTCATGATTTTCCCATCCATTAAACCTTTCAGCAATTCAACATCTATTTTTCCCTTCGATATATCTGAATAAAATATGACGAACGGGGTTTCATCTATATTTTGCAGTCTTATATCTTCTCTTGGAAACATATAATATTTATCAAAATCCATACTTAAAGCGTATTTTTCTATTTTATCTGTATCTTCCCATAAAGCATAAAGCCCCCCTATTAGAGAGCCGATGCTGGTCCCTGCTATATAATCCAACTTTATACCTTCATTTTTCAGGGCTTTTAAGACACCAATATGAATATAAAACCTGCTCCCTCCTTCTCCTAATGCTAACCCGATCTTGGGAGCAGCATAAGAAAAAGAAGAAACAGAAGAACAGAGCAATACAAAAACTATGATCATTTGGATTAATTTTTTCATGATAATTATATTATAAATATCTCCCAAAACTAAAATTTTAATGCAACATATTGAATTTAAGCAGCAAATTTAACTCTATAGGTTCTTTGAAAACTAAATAGCGAAAATAAATGGTGATAAAAAAAGTAGAAAGCCTATTCTTAGGCCTATTTATCAACCTTTATATCAATCTCTTCCAGTTTATGACCAATATCTTAAACCCTAAGTGCACCTTTACCCGTACTAATTCCCTTACCAGTAGATGATCTATCTTGTACCTCCTTCGAAACACCGAGGAGATAGCATCTGTCCCGGCTTTTCTCCTGGTTAACTCTTAGTATTCGGAGATTCTTTTCTTGGCGATAAGTTGGAAGCGGTATAAGCTTTTCTCTGATACTTGGAAGAGGTAACTTGAAGTGAACCCCTCAGAGCAGACACTTTAAGCCTTAACTCGCCGTGCATTCCCGAGAGCCATTCTTTGCCAATAACCTCTTGTATTCCTCTAGAGGAAAATAGCTCAAAGAGGAATGCAACCTCTTATTATTATACACATCTTCGATAAAATAGGAAATCTTTTTTATTACATTTTATCGATATTTCTAGTAGCTATTGTATCCTATGCCCCCACCAAACCTACAATTCAAATTGTACAACCTAACAAAGAAATAGTATAATCTAAATAATTTATTTAATTGTACTACATAAATTAATTCAAGGGATAGGAAGAATTGAAAATGAAAATATTAGCAGTGGATTATGACGGGGTTATTAGTGACAGTGCTTTAAAATCTTTATTTATAAGTCATAATGCCTATTGTAAATATTTCGGTTCGGAAGTAAAGAAAAATTTTGGCGGAAAACTGTTTACTTTTGAGAATTGGGAAGAAATAAAAAAACAATATAAAAAAGAAATGGATGATTACCACCGCTTAAGGTCTTATATCGAATTATCGGGTGATTTTTTCGTTATTATTAAAATTATAGAAGAGCAGGTTTGGATTAAGGACCAACAGGAATTCATTGCTTATCGTAACCAGCTTCAATCCGATTATCATTTTTTTCGAGAATTATTTTTTCAAGAAAAAGAGGAATGGCAGAAAAAAAATTTTAAAAAATGGTTTTTTCTATCACCCGTTTTTAATGAAGTAATAAGGGGGATTCAACGATTTTTACAAGAAGGGCAAAAAATTGTCATTGCTACCTCCAATCATGGAGAAGCCATTCATCGTGCCTTTCAACCGGAATATCTTGGTTTTAAAATGGATATTGAAGATATTTTTGATAAAAACTTTGGCAAGCATAAAGCAGATCATATGCAGGCTATCGCTAAAAAATATGGTGCTAAATTAAATGAGATTTATTTTATTGATGATCAGCTGAGCTATCTTAAAGGAACTGATATCCTGGGGGTTCAAGTTTTTTTGGCCGGATGGGGTTATTGCACAGAAAGCCAGAAAGAGGAAGCAAAAAAGGGAAAGATCACCGTTATTGAGGAAGAAAAGGATTTTTATCCAGTGTTAAAGCAAGCCTTAAGTTAGTGCAACAGGAGAAAATAGGGGTAAATCTATATTGTTGGCAAAATAGTTTAATGTACTGTCAAGAATAAAGATTTGACCCCATTTGACATTACCCTTTTGGATAAAGATGATTTGGTTCAAAAGGGTTATGGTTGGTTGCTTAAAGTAGCCAGTCATTTACACCAAAAAGAGGTTTTTGATTATGTGATGAAGAATAAAGAGAATATGACCCGTACTGCTCTTAGATATGCAATTGAAAAGATGCC
Organism: bacterium; assembly: GCA_018903015.1. The sequence continues at coordinate 1,437 of JAHIPR010000175.1, read as the reverse complement.
CCAATCCTTGAGGCGGGAAGCGATGAAACGATAGAACATTGGCAGAATGCTGGTAAAATTAAAGAATCCTATTATCATCTGTCGGAATTAGAAGTTATCGGAAAAGGGATATGCAGTTCTTGCAAGGGAGCTTTACTGGCTGCTATACGGCGTTTGTATAAAGAAAGACAATCTCCACACTGTACCATACTTATGGGGCAAAGATTGAGAGATAGAGAATGTGAGTTTGTCCCTAATTTTAAGTATGGTACAGTCAAATCAAAGAAACCTTTTTTGAGTATAGGACAATGTTTCCATTGGTTAGCTGAGAGCATTATCCAACTGAACATATTAAAGGGTGTCCGGTAAAGGCAGAAGCCATCTATACAGGTTCTTGAATAAAATAAATTGATTATAAAATCCTTGCAGGTATATTATCTATTTTCGATTGGCTTTTTCCCAGGTATCTAATTGTGAAACTACTTGGTTTTATAGGAGATTATTAGTTTTATTAAAATAGATTTCGAAAGATTGAAATTTCATTTTTTATAAGGAGATAGTGTGATGAATAATGGAAAAAGACTTTATATTTTATGGAGCAATCAAGATCCGGTGACTGCTGAAAAGATGGTTTTCATGTATGCTCTTAATAGTAAATTGAGGAAATGGTGGGATGAGGTCATAATAATAGTATGGGGAGGTCCTACAAAGTTAATTACCGAAAGCAAACAGATACAGGATAAAATTAAAGATTTAATCAAGGAGGGAGTAGAATTTTCTGCCTGCAAAGCATGTGCTGAACAATTAGGTGCAGTTGATGTTTTGAAAAAACTTGGAATCGAGGTAAAGTATTGGGGCCAGCCTTTAACGGATATTATTCAAAACGGAGAAAAATTGATAACCATTTAAGTTTGCCCCAGAGACCGTTGCAATAGTTAATAATTCGATAATTCTTCCTATTATAAAAAGACATGGGGTTAAATTTTTATTTTTGACCCCATGTCTTTTTATGTTAAGTGGAATATCACCATGTATTATATGAGGAGGCAAGTTATGAGAATTGAACATGTTGCTATCTGGACTGGGGATCTAGAACGTTTAAAAAGATTCTATACTAAATATTTTAACTGCATAGCAGGGAATAAATATCGTAATGAGTCAAATGATTTTGAGTCATACTTTCTATCTTTTGATAACAGCGCTCGTCTTGAATTAATGCAAATGCCATCAATACCTAACAATTTAAATAATCCAAAAATACAATATGAAGGAATTATTCACATTGCTATATCAGTTGGTAGTAAAGAAAATGTGGTTGAAATTACTGAAAAGCTACGATCTGATGAATATACGATTGTAAGCGAGCCGCAAACAACAGGCGATGGGTATTTTGAAAGCTGTGTGCTTGATTCAGATGGAAATCGAGTAGAAATAACAGTTTGAAGGGGTGATACTTCG
>JAHIPR010000174.1 GCA_018903015.1 bacterium | reverse complement strand
GATGCTGAACCGATTATGACCAAATTAATAAAGAAGGTAATTGAAAAAATTGATTAATGATGGTTTGAGAGTAGCTCTTCTATCTGCTTTGCCCATTACCGAATTAAGAGGGGCTATTCCGATAGCTCTAACAATTTATAAAATGCCGGCTTTTTCGGCTTATATATTTGCGGTATTAGGGAATATAGTTCCGGCAATTTTCTTATTGCTATTTTTAAAGCCTTTTTCTGAATATTTACGTCAGTGGTATTATTTTGATATATTTTTTGAATGGCTTTTTAAAAGAACACGTCGGAATTCCGAGGGAAAATTCGAAAAATACGGAGCCTTATTTTTATTATTTTTCGTAGCTATTCCTCTACCCGCAACAGGAGCCTGGACCGGTTCAGTTGCTGCATTTATCTTTGGCATAAGGTTTTGGTATGCCTTCCCAACAATAGTGGGAGGGGTTATGATAGCCGGGGTAATCGTTATTTTAGCCAGTTTGGGAGTGATTCGTTTTATATGAAAACCATCGAATGGAAAGATGGGAAAGTGTGTCTAATCGACCAGAGAAAACTTCCTTTAAAATATGAAATAATTAATTGTTCTACTTACCAAGAAGTAGCAGAAGCTATTAAGAAGATGAAAATAAGGGGCGCACCGGCCATTGGAGTGGCGGCTGCCTTTGGCATGACCTTAGCTGCTTATTCTTCAAAAGCAGGTACCTATGGAGAATTTATCCAGGATATGGAAAAGGCTAAAAATTGCCTGGCACTTACTCGACCTACAGCAGTCAATCTTTTTTGGGCTTTAGGAAGAATGATGAATTTGATTAATATAAAAGAAAATGTTGATTTATATAAATTAAAAGATATAATCTTACAGGAAGCCGAAAATATTGCCCGGGAAGATATAGAGATAAATAAGGCAATGGGAAGATACGGAGCTTCGCTCATTAAAGATGGGGACAATATTCTTACTCACTGTAATGCCGGGGCTCTGGCTACTGTAGATCATGGTACCGCTTTGGGAGTGATTCGTACTGCCTTTAAAGAAGGAAAGAAGATACATGTCTATGTCGATGAAACCAGGCCGGTATTACAGGGGGCAAGGCTTACAGCTTGGGAATTAATGCAGGAGAAAATTCCCTTTACTCTGATCACTGATAATGTGGCCGGGTTTTTGATGTCTCAAAAAAAGGTAAACTTAATCATGGTTGGGGCAGATCGGATTGCTCGAAACGGTGATGTGGTAAATAAAATTGGAACTTATTCCTTGTCTGTTTTAGCCCGAGAAAATAAAGTCCCTTTTTATATTGCTGCTCCGATATCTACTATTGATGTATCGATAGGATCGGGGAAGGAAATCCCCATTGAAGAGAGAGACCCGAAAGAAGTTACTCAAATATTGGGTAAACAGATAGCCCCTGCAGGAGTAAAAGTATTTAATCCAGCTTTTGATCTTACGCCCCATGGCTATGTAGAGGCTATTATTACTGAAAGGGGGATTATTAGAAAACCTTTCGAAGAAAATATTAAAATAATCACTAGTCGTTAGTGAATAGTAAATAGTAAAGAATAAAGAAAATAATTTTTCACTTTAAGCTTTTAACCATATAATGATAACTAAAAAGTTTTTATAAAGGGTTTTAACTAACGACTATTCACTGATGACTAACGACTAAATAAAGGAGGAGAAAATTGAATCCAGAAAAGCTTATTATTTCAGGAGGAAACAGATTACAGGGCACGGTAAGAATTGACGGAGCAAAAAATTCAGCTTTATCTATTATGGCGGCAACCTTATTAACTAAAGATGTTTGTATTTTAAGGAATGTCCCTCGTCTTACCGATATTGAAACTATGTCGGATGTTATAAGGAAATTAGGGGTAAAGGTGGAATGGAAAGTAGGTAACAACCTCTATATCGATTCTGATAATTTTAATAATTATGAGGCACCTTATGAATTGGTTAAAATGATGAGAGGTTCTATTTTAGTAATGGGGCCGCTTTTAGCTCGTTTAAAGAGAGCAAAGATATCTTTACCTGGGGGTTGTGCTATTGGTGCTCGTCCGGTTGATTATCATTTAAAAGGATTTGAGGCTTTAGGCGCTCAAGTTGAAGTGGAAAAAGGTTATATTGAAGCGAAAGTTAATATATTAAAAGGGGTTGAAATATACTTAGATTTCCCCAGTTTGGGTGCGACCGAAAATATAATGATGGCTGCCTGTTTGGCGGAAGGTGTAACTGCAATTGAAAATGCAGCCAAAGACCCTGAAGTAGTGGAATTAGGACATTTCTTAAATAAGATGGGGGCTAAAGTTGAAGGATTGGGGACTGATTTAATTAAAATAGAAGGAGTAAAAAAATTACATGGAGTTGATTATACTATAATTCCTGACCGCATTGAAGCAGGTACCTATATGATAGCAGCTGCTATCACGGGTGGAAATGTTTTAATAGAAAAGGCTGATCTGTTATTATTAAAACCATTGATAGTGAAGTTAGAAGAGGCAGGGGTGCGAATTGAGATAGAAAAGAATTTGATTAAAGTAATAGGGCCAGAAAGAGTTAAAGCAGTGGATATTAAAACTTTACCTTTTCCTGGATTTCCCACCGATATGCAACCCCAATTTATGGCTTTATCCTGTGTAGCAAGAGGTACCAGTGTTATTACCGAGACTGTGTTTGAGAAAAGATTCGCTCACATCGGTGATTTGATAAGGATGGGAGCAGATATTAAAGTAGAAGGGCACAGTGCTATTATTAAAGGAGTAAAGAAGTTAAGTGCTGCCCCAGTAATGGCTTCAGATTTAAGAGGCGGAGCAG
>JAHIPR010000173.1 GCA_018903015.1 bacterium | reverse complement strand
AAGATTTACGGAGCTCGCCAGTACAATTTAAAAAATATTGATGTATCTATTCCTTTAGGTACACTTACTTGTATTACTGGAGTATCTGGTTCCGGGAAAAGTACTTTGGTCGAGGAGACCTTGTATAAAGCTTTAATCAAAAAAATATATCAGAGCAGAGTTCATCCTGGTGATTATGATAAGATTGAAGGAATAGAAAATATTGATAAAGTGATAATTATCGATCAATCACCCATAGGTAGAACTTCTCGCTCTAATCCTGCTACTTACACCGGGGCCTTTACTCCGATTAGAGAAATATTTTCCAGGACAAAAGAAGCTAAAATTAGAGGTTATAAGGCGGGTAGATTTAGCTTTAATGTAAAAGGTGGAAGATGTGAGGCCTGTCAGGGTGGAGGGATAGTAAAGATTGAAATGTATTTTTTACCTGATGTATATATACCCTGTGAAGTTTGTAAAGGCCAAAGGTTCAATCGTGAAACTTTGGATATAAAATATAAGAGTAAAAATATAGATCAGGTCTTAGATATGACTGTTGAAGAGGCCCTGGGATTTTTTGCAGCAATCCCTATGATAAAAAGAAAATTACAAACTTTATATGATGTAGGATTAGGATATATAAAATTAGGACAATCCGCCACCACTCTATCCGGTGGTGAAGCGCAAAGAGTGAAATTGGCTAAAGAATTAAGCATTAAAAGTACAGGAAGAACCGCATATCTTTTAGACGAGCCTACCACTGGTCTGCATTTTGATGATGTAAAAAAATTACTCAATGTTTTAGATAGGTTAGTAGAAGCCGGGAATACAGTTATGGTAATTGAACATAACTTAGAAGTAATTAAATCAGCAGATCATGTTATTGATCTTGGTCCGGGAGGTGGAGAAGAGGGTGGAAGAGTTGTGGCCAAGGGAACTCCTGAAGAAATAGCGTACAATAAGAATTCATTTACTGGAGAATTTTTAAAAAAAGTGCTAAATTAGTAGGGGCAGACCTTGTGTCTGCCCGAAATGGGTAATGTGTAGGGGCAGACCTTGTGTCTGCCTGTAATGAGTAATGTGTGATAAGTAATATGGGGCACAAGGCATCGTGCCCAAGTTAAACAAAAGACAATAAAACAGGAAGGGCACAATTCATTGTGCCCCTACAAATTTAACCACTAACTAATATAATTGGTTAATTGGTGAATTGATAAATTGGAGAATTGGTTAATTATGGATATTAAATCGAAGATAAGCAAATTACCTGAAACAAGTGGAGTTTATTTTTTTAAAGATAAAGAAGGAAAAGTAATATATGTAGGGAAGGCTAATTCCCTGAAAAATAGAGTTTCTTCTTATTTTATTAATTCTTCCCAACAGTCTCCAAAGATAAATAAGATGATAAAAGAGATCGTAAATGTTGAATATATACCCACTTCTTCTGAAATAGAAGCACTTATCTTGGAAAGTAAAATGATTAAAAGCAACAATCCTTACTATAATACTCAATCGAAAGATGATAAGAGTTATCCCTATATTAAAATTACTTTAGAGAGAGACTTTCCTCAAATATTATTTTACAGAAAAATAAATCGAAAGATAAAAGAAGGTAAAATTTTATATTTTGGTCCTTTTGTGGATACAAATGCCACGCGGGTTGTTATAAAATTATTGAGGCAAGTTTTTAAAATTAGAGGATGCAGAAAAAAAGATTTAAAGAAGACGAAAATTTGCTTAGATTACCAGATTGGGTTGTGTTCAGCGCCTTGTGCGAATATGATTAGTAAAACAGAGTACCGAAAAAGAATAAAAGAAATTTGCTTGTTTTTAGCAGGGAAACAAAAAAGATTATTCAATGGTCTTTATCGAGAAATGAAAGAAGCTTCTCATAATCTAAATTACGAAAAAGCTGCCAAATTAAGGAATAGAATACAGTCAATTGAAGCAATTTTAAAAGGTCAGGAAATAAACTTATATAGAAAAAGTAATAAAAATGGTTATTTGTTGAAAAAAATAGAAGAAGTAGAAGAAGACGGAATTAAGAAGGGCCGGAAGGCAGTTATTGATTTGAAAGATAAATTGAGCTTAAAAAAATTACCAGAAAGAATTGAAGCATTCGATATCTCAAATATTCAGGGAAAATTATCCGTTGGTTCTCTAGTTGTGTTTGAGGAAGGACTACCAAAAAAGGAAGATTATCGAAGATTCAGAGTAAAAAGAATTAAGGGAATTGATGATTACGCCATGTTACAGGAAGTAACGGAAAGAAGATATAAAAGATTGTTGTTGGAAAATAAAAGATTACCTGATTTAATCCTTGTTGATGGTGGAAGAGGTCAACTTAGTGCGGTAGAAAAAATATTAAACGATCTGAATCTTAAATTGCCAATAATAAGTATTGCTAAAAAAGAAGAGGAAATATTTAAACCGGAGGTGCAAAAACCAATAATATTGCCTTCTAATTCTGAGGCACTTTTTTTACTGCAAAGAATAAGAGATGAGGCCCATAGATTCGCGGTGACTTATCACAGAAGGATTAGAAGTAAAGAATTACGCAATTCAAAGTTAGATCTTATTCCAGGAATTGGCGCTAAACGAAAAAGTTTATTATTAGAGCACTTTAAAAGCATAGAAGAGCTAGAGAATGCTTCCAAGATTGACATAAGCAAAATACCAGGATTTGGAGATAAAATTGCCGAAAAAATTAAAACAGTTATGGGAGTAAGAAGATGATATTAAATTTTGAAGAAAAGAGACCAATAATTAGCGAAGAAAGCTTTGTTGCCAAAAATGCTACTGTAATTGGAGAAGTTATAATCGGAAAATGCTCCAGCATTTGGTATAATGTAATATTAAGAGGTGATATAGCTCCCATTAGTATAGGAAATAATACCAGCGTTCAGGATGGCAGTATTGTTCATTGTGATGTAGGAGTTCCTACTATAATAGGAAACAATGTTACCATAGGTCATAATGTAATGCTTCACGCGTGCAAGATTGGAGATAATTCTTTGATAGGGATAGGGGCAATCGTGCTTGATGGTGCAGAAGTAGGCGAAGGAGCCATAGTGGGAGCTGGGGCAATAGTAACCCCAAAGACTAAAATACCCCCATTTACCCTGGCTTTAGGTGTACCAGCGAAGGTAGTGCGCAGTCTTTCTGAAGAAGAAATTGAGAATTTAAAAAACCACGCCCTGGATTATGTCGAGTTAATGAAAAGATATAAATAAAATTATAGCGTGGAGCGTACAGCGTTTAGCGTGTAGTATCACGGCGTTGCCGTGATGAGGAAAAAAAAAGAAAAACACGAAATATAAAGAAAAGAATAAATTCCTATCTTGAACCCCTATCTTTACGCGATACTGGATACTCGATACTATAATATTATACTATACGCTAAACGCTACCCGCTATACGCTAATTCTATGCTAACCACTAATTTACTTGTAAAATATAAAAAAAAAGTGTATATAATAGAAAAAAAAGAAAAATATTAAAAAGTACTAAAATATTTTTTTCAAAATTAGTATCTGCTATAAGTATAATTGAAGAATAGGCTAATCGGTGAACCTGTGAATTGGAGAATTGATTTATTGATTAATTGGAGGTTAAAGACTTATGAAACATAAATCAGTTGCTGACAGTGCTTATGAAATATTAATCAAACATAAAAAGCCATTACATTATCGCGAAATTACTCAAGAGTTAACAAAAATAAGACCATTAAAGGTCAAAGAACCCTATTATGCTGTAAATGCCTCTATGAGTGGAGATAAAAGATTTATGAGGATAAAAAGAGGGGTATGGGGTTTAGTGAAATGGCAATATAAAGATGCAAACATTAAGTATTCTCTCACCAGTTATTGTTTGAAAGACGGTACCATGTTTTTAACCAGTTATATGAGACCATTTTTCCCGAAAGAAGAAAATGCCGTTGAAATTACCTTTATAGATAAAGAAGGAAATAAAATAGAAGCAATAGTGAATAATGTTTCAAAATATATAGTGGGATTAAAAGAATGGTATGAAAAGAAAAAATTAAAGATAAATGATGTTGTTTTTGTTGGCCTTATTGACTATGATAGAAAACGATATTTTTTGGTAACAGAAGATGAGACTAAGATGGAACCCCAGGACGATTTAAGTGAAAAAATTTTTAAAATATTGCAAGAAGCAGGTCAACCTCTAACTTATAAAGAGATTTGCGAAAGGGTATTAGAGGTAGAAGTAAACGAAGAGAATTTATTTTCTAAATATATTGATAATATTTTGAGGAAAGACTTCCGATTTATCGAAGAGAAAGAAGAAATGTGGGGTCTCTTTGATTGGCTGAGCGAAATTAAAAAATTGCAATTAAGAATGATAAGTTCCGAAGATAACGAAAATCTTAAAAAATTACTTCAAAAAGTGTTTGAATTTTTGGGTTTTGAAACTTCTATTGTATTAGAAGGACAGGCATCTTTTATTTT
>JAHIPR010000172.1 GCA_018903015.1 bacterium | reverse complement strand
GGTTTATATCATGTTTTGGAAGGAGTAATCTCCCCTTTAGACGGAGTAGAACCGGAAAATTTAAAGATTGATAGTTTATTAAAAAGACTAAAGACTGAAAAGATACAAGAGATAATATTCGCCACTAATCCCAATATTGAGGGAGAAGTTACCGCCTCTTATATTACCAAATTGATTGAACCTTTAAAAATTAAAGTAACTCGCATTGCTTATGGTGTGCCTATAGGGGGAAGCTTGGAATTTGCCGATGAAGTGACTTTAACTCAAGCCTTGATGGGCAGACAAGAAATGAAATAATTCAGCAAGAATGAAAATAGATCAGAATAAGTAAAAATATTTTTCTGATTTTATGGGTTATATTTTTTAAGACAGGTTGCTTTTTAGTTTTTTAATTTATTTGGTAAAATAAAGAAGATTTGAAAGATGGTAAAAAAGTAATTTTTAAAAATGGAGGTTCAATATAATGAACAGAAAAAAAACTACTATTGATGGGAATAACGCAGCTGCTCACACATCGTATCATTTAAGCGAGGTTGCAACCATATATCCTATTACCCCTTCTTCGCCTATGGGTGAATTTGCTGATCTTTGGGCTTCTGAGGGAAAGCCAAATATCTGGGGGACTGTTCCTCAGATAACAGAAATGCAAAGTGAAGGAGGTGCCTCGGGAGCTGTTCATGGTTCCTTGCAGAGAGGAGCTCTTACTACAACTTTTACCGCTTCTCAAGGGCTTTTATTAATGATTCCTAACATGTTTAAAATTGCCGGAGAATTGACCTCTACTGTATTTAATGTTGCTGCTCGGTCAGTAGCCTGCCAAGCACTTTCCATATTTGGAGATCATAGTGATGTAATGGCAACCAGATCAACCGGTTTTGCTTTACTTGCTTCTAACTCAGTTCAGGAAGCCATGGATTTTCCTTTAATCGCTCAAGCAGCAACACTGGAATCTCGAGTACCATTTCTTCATTTCTTCGATGGTTTTCGAACTTCACACGAGGTTTCCAAAATAGAACTTTTAACTCCGGAAGACATGAAGTCTTTAATTAATAACGATTTGGTAAGAGCTCATAGAAAAAGGGCACTTTCTCCTGATAACCCTGTTATTAGAGGGACAGCCCAAAATCCGGATGTATTCTTCCAGGCAAGAGAAACAGTCAATCCTTATTATCTTAATTGTTCTGATATTGTGCAAAAAGTTATGGAAAAATTTGAGAAAGTTGTGGGAAGAAAATACGAACTGTTCCAATATTTTGGCGCTCCGGATGCTGAAAGGATTATTATATTAATGGGTTCAGGGGCTGAGGCAGTGCAAGAAACAGTGGAATATTTAATGAAAAAAGAAGAAAAGGTAGGTTTAGTAAAAGTTCGTCTTTACCGGCCATTTTCTATTAAGCATTTTATCAATTCTATCCCTAAAACTGTAAAGACTATAGCTGCTTTGGACCGCACTAAAGAACCGGGAAGTATTGGAGAACCACTCTATACTGATATAGTAACAGCAATACAGGAAGGAATATCTGAAGGAATAGCCCCTTTCAAAAAGACTCCTAAAATAATTGGAGGGAGATATGGACTTTCTTCTAAAGAATTTACTCCCGCTATGGTAAAGGGAATATTCGGGGAGATGAAAAAAGAAGTTCCTAAGAATCATTTCACTATAGGGATAAATGATGATGTAACACATACCAGCATTTCTTATGATCCTGATTTTTCCATAGAACCTGCTGATAGAACTCGGGCAGTCTTTTATGGTCTTGGTTCAGATGGAACTGTGGGCGCTAATAAAAATTCTATAAAGATTATCGGTGAAGAGACCGATAATTATGCTCAGGGTTATTTTGTTTATGATTCTCGAAAAGCTGGCGCACTTACTATTTCTCATCTAAGGTTTGGTCCAACTCCAATTCATTCTACTTATTTAGTCAACAGAGCAAATTTTGTAGCCTGTCACCAGTTCTCTTTCTTAGAACGTTATAATGTATTAAGTGCTGCCCAGCCAGGTGCAGCATTTCTTCTTAATAGTCATTATTCTGCTGAAGAAGTATGGAAACACCTGCCTTATTCGGTTCAAGAGACTATTATCGAGAAGAAGCTGCGATTCTTTGTAATTGACGCCTATAAGATTGCCAAAGAAGTAGGTTTAGGAGTTAGGATTAATACTATAATGCAAGTTTGTTTTTTCTCCCTTAGTAAGGTTATCCCTATCGAAAAGGCCATAAAAGCTATAAAACATTCTATTGAAGAGACTTACGGTCAAAAGGGAGAAAAGATAGTTAATACTAATTTTGCAGCTGTAGACCATGCTCTTGCAAATCTCCATGAAGTAAAGATTCCAAGTAAACCTAATAGTAAATTACCGAAACATCTTTCTGTTCCAGTAGAAGCGCCTGAATTTGTGCAAAAGGTAACTGCAAAGATAATTGCTGAACAGGGAGATGATTTGCCAGTTAGTGTCTTTTCTCCAGATGGAACTTTTCCCAGTGGTACTACTCAATGGGAAAAGAGAAATATTGCTCAAGAAATTCCTACCTGGGATCCTAATACCTGTATCCAGTGTGGAAAATGCGTAATGGTATGTTCTCATGCAGTTATTAGAGCAAAGGTTTATGATCCAAAATTACTTTCTTCTGCTCCGAATAGTTTTAAATCTGTTGATCCAAAAAATTCCCAATTTAAAGGTATGAAATTTACTATTCAGATTTCTCCTGAAGATTGTACCGGTTGTGTCCTTTGTGTAGTCAATTGCCCGGCAAAAAATAAAATTAATCCTGAACTAAAAGCTTTAGGCATGGTTTCTCAACCTCCTATTAGAGAACAAGAATCTAAAAATTGGAAATTTTTCTTAGAAATTCCTGAAGTAGACCGAAAAGAATTAAAACTTAGTGCAGTTAGAAATATTCAGTTCTTACAGCCACTTTTCGAGTTTTCTGGTGCTTGTGCTGGCTGTGGTGAGACTCCATATGTAAAACTTTTAAGTCAATTGTTTGGAGATAGAGCAGTTATAGCCAATGCTACAGGGTGTTCTTCTATTTATGGAGGTAATTTACCTACTACCCCGTGGACTTTTAATAAAGAAGGCAGAGGTCCAACTTGGTCTAATTCTCTTTTCGAAGATAATGCTGAATTTGGATTAGGCATGAGGTTGGCTATAGATAAACAGCTTGAATATGCCTTAGAATTATTAGACAGGCTTTCTTCTGATATAGGGAAGGATTTAGTTAGTGAAATTAAAACAGCCGATCAGTCTACCGAGGAGGGACTATATAAACAGAGAGAAAGAGTAAAAATATTAGAAAAGAAATTAAAAAATATAGACAAGGAAGAAGCAAAAGACTTGCTTAGCTTGATAGATGTTCTTACTAAAAAGAGTGTATGGATTTTAGGAGGAGATGGATGGGCTTATGATATCGGTTATGG
>JAHIPR010000171.1 GCA_018903015.1 bacterium | reverse complement strand
CTGTTATACTCTACGCTAAACGCTGTACGCTATACGCTAATATCAAAGGAGTTTTTTATATAAGTGCTAATGAAATTAAATGACGAAAGAGAAGAAGAGGAGGAATTAGAGGAGGAGGAAGAAGGAGAAAAGCATCAGCCTTTATCAGCAAGAGTAATCAAGATATTAGTTTTCTATTTGGTTATAGGTTTTTTAGGTTGGAATTTTTTTAATTTTATATTCAGTTCAAATTTTTGTAATATCAAAGAGGTTATTATCCAAGGAAACGATTGTCTAAGTGAGGATGAAATATTTTTTAATTCCGGGATAAAATTCGGCGAGAATATCTTTAAGCTAAATCTAAAAAAATCTATAAATTCTTTAAAACAAGAACCCCGGATAAAAGAGGTAGAAATAAAACGGGTAATACCCAATAAAATCATTATTTCCTTAACAGAAAGAGAAGCAGCAGCAATTGTCCATATCGGAGAAGAATATTTTTTCTCTACTAAAGAGGGAATGGTTTTATCTAAGATTGATAGACCGGAGGAAGGATTTACCCTGCCCCTACTATCAGGATTAGAGATAAATGAAATAAAAATTGGAGAAATCATAGATAAACCTGAGTTTAGGACGGCATTAGAAAGCATTAATTCGGCAGAAGTGATACTGCCTAAGAAATTTTGCCGGGTGGAAATATTATCCCCGGATGATTTTATGATTTGCAATAAGGATGATACCTTAAAAGTGAGAGTGAATAGGTCAGAGGAGATTATTAATAAGGAAAATTTATTAAGAGAGGCCTTGGAAAAAATTGAAAGGGAAAAATTATTAGTAGAGTATATAGATATTCGATTTAAAGACAGTTTAGTAATAAAATTAAAAAAATGATGTTATAAAATAAAAGACATCAGTCTGTTTACTTTAATTTCTCAGTAGTGTATGATATTTTAAAGCATGCAGGAGGTTGAGAATATGGGAATGGATGAAATTGTAGTTGGCCTGGAGATAGGTTCCGGAAAAGTATGTACAGTTGTAGGTGAATTAGGTGAGGATGATCAGATAGAAATTATTGGTATAGGTACATCCCCCTCCCTGGGAATAAGAAAAGGAATAATCATAGATTTGGAACAAGCCATCCAATCAGCAAAGGAATCTATTGAAAGCGCTGAACGTATGGCAGGAACTCGTATTAATTCTGCTTTTGTTTCTATCGCAGGAAACCATATAACCTCTGTAAATAGCAAAGGAGTTATCGCTATTTCCGGAGAATCCCCCGAAATTACAGAAAACGACATTGAAAAGGTTATAGAAGCCGCTAAAGCAGGAATAGTGTCTTCTGAGAAAGAATTAATTCATACATTAAGCCGCGAATTTATAGTTGATGGCCAAAGTGGAATATCAGACCCTCTGGGAATGTCGGGAGCAAGATTGGAGTGTAAAGTCCACATTGTAACCGGCTCAATTACCGCTGTGCAAAATTTAATTAAATGTGTAGAAGGAGCGGGGTTGGATATTGAGGAGATAATTTTTGGAACCTTAGCTTCTAGTAATGCAGTTTTAAGTAATGCTGAGAAAGATTTAGGAGTTTTATTAATTGATATTGGTGCGGGGACTACTGAAATAGCAATTTTTATTGAAGGTGGATTGGCTCATTCTGCAGTTCTACCAGTAGGAGGTAATCAGATAACTAATGATTTAGCCGTTGGTTTAAGAACTTCTATAGAAGAAGCTGAAAAGATAAAAATTAACTATGGAAGCGCAATTAAAAGTAGTGTTTCTCCTGAAAAATTAGTAGAGATTTCCAGTATAAACGGAAAGGATAACTATAATGTATCCCAAAAGTATCTGGTAGAAATAATTGAACCCCGGGTAAGTGAGATATTTAGTTTGGTAGGAACTGAAGTTAGAAAATCTGGGTGCTACAATATGATTCCCGGAGGAATAGTTATAACCGGAGGAAGTTCTCTTCTGCCCGGTATCTCAGAGGTTGCAGAACAGGTCTTAAATTTATCCTCTCGATTAGGGAGACCCCATTACGAAGGGGAGTTAGCAGACATGATAAACGACCCATCCTATTCTGAAGCCATTGGATTGTTAAGTTTTGCTACCGAAAAATATTCTATCAGAAGATCATTTCAATCGACCAAAAGAAAAACAAAAGTAAAAAATATTTTTACTAAAATCATCAGCTGGTTGAAAGATTTTTTTTAATTTTTATTGTTGCCTTTAAATAGGCAAATATTTCATTATTTGCGGGGAGGTTATCAATTGTTTAACCTTAAAAATAAAGTAGCAGAATTTATCGATATAAAAGTAATCGGTATAGGCGGCGGCGGCGGGAATGCTGTTAATAGAATGATTGATGCGAAATTACAAGGGGTTAATTATATTTCCGCTAATACCGATGCTCAAGTGCTAGCTTTTTCTAATGCAGAACAAAAAATACAAATCGGCAGTAGAATAACCAAGGGTTTAGGAAGTGGATCGGATCCTGAAATTGGTCGTAAAGCTGCGGAAGAAGACAAAGACAGGATTGCTAAAGCTTTAAAAGGAGCAGATATGGTATTCATCACCGCTGGAATGGGAGGTGGAACAGGAACCGGTGGTGCCCCTATTGTTGCTCGGATATCTAAAGACTTAGGTGCCTTAACAGTGGGAGTAGTAACTAAGCCTTTTTCTTTTGAAGGCCATAAAAGGATGAGGCAGGCTGAGGAAGGAATAAAATTATTAAAAGAATGTGTAGATACTTTAATTGTAATACCCAACGATAGATTACTTCAGATTGTTGAGGAAAATACTTCTGTATT
>JAHIPR010000170.1 GCA_018903015.1 bacterium | reverse complement strand
ATCTTTGATTCAGAAGAACTTTGAATATCCTCTTTTTGTAAAGCCCACTAATTTAGGTTCAAGTGTAGGAATAACCAAAGTTCACAAGAAAGAAGAATTAGAGAAAGCCATAGATTTAGCTTCTTCTTACGATAGAAAGATTTTAATTGAAGAGGGATTAGAAGAAGTAAGAGAGATAGAATGCAGTGTTTTAGGTAATGATGAACCCCAAACCTCAGTAGTAGGTGAAGTCAAACCGGCAGGAGAATTTTATGATTATGATTCAAAATATATAGATGAGAAAACTCAATTAATTGTTCCGGCAGATTTACCTGATGGAGTATCTCAAGAAGTTCAGGAGATTGCCCTTCGTGCCTTTAAAGCCGTTGATGCTGCCGGGATGGCGCGAGTAGATTTTTTTGTCAGCAAAAAAGAAAATAAAATATATTTAAGTGAAATTAATACCATCCCCGGTTTTACTTCTGTCAGTATGTACCCCCGTCTGTGGGAGGCGAGCGGCATTTCTTATCCTGATTTAATTGACCAATTGATTCAGCTTGCCTTAGAAAGACACCAGGATAAAAAGCAGAATAAAATATCTTATGAATCAAAACTTTTAGATAAATGATAATAAAAACCTTATTGATCAAATTTTTTTGACAGGACAAGATTATCGTGTTATTATTATTAAAATAGTAATACCGATAATAGCAAAGGTGGGGATTAATGTCTGATATAGTTCGTTTTGGGGTATCCTTAGAAAAAGAACTTTTAGAAAAATTTGATAGACTTATCAAAGAGAAGAAATATTCCAATCGCTCAGAGGCAATACGAGATTTAATCAGAGAGAATCTGGTTAAAAGAGAGTGGGCAGAAGGAAAAGAAGTTGCCGGAGCAATTACTTTAGTCTTCGACCACCACAAGAGGGAGTTAGTAAACACCTTAACTGATGTCCAGCATGATTTTCACCAGTTGATTATCTCCAGCCAGCATATTCACCTGGATCATGATAATTGTTTGGAGATAATAGTAGTAAGAGGAAAACCGATAGAGGTGAGAGGGCTAGCGGATAAATTAAAGTCAACCAAAGGTGTAAAATACGGATCTTTATCTATAGCTACTACCGGGAAAGAGCTGGTGTAGGGAAATAGTTTTCAGTTTTCGGTTAACAGTTTTCAGATTTCAATTATTTTATAGAGGCTGATGGCTTTATATTTTTTTACCTTATGCGTAGCACGAAATTGAGAATAGTATATAGTATTTAGTATATAGTGAAGAAAAAGAGCTTATAGCATAGAGCGGGTAGCGTTTGACGTATAGAAGTAGGGGCTTGATTTATCAAGCCCGCAAAACTCGGGTCGAATAAATTCGACCCCTACATTAAGAAACAATATTTTATATAAAAAAGTAGGGGCGTATTGTGCTATACAACCTCATAAGGTAGAGACACGGCGTGCCGTGTCTACTCTTTCAACACGGCAACACCGTGTTGCTACTAAATACTAACGACTAATTTAATTGAAGAATTAAAAAATTATATAGGAGGAAAGATGTGAAAGATTTAAAGTTTAGAGCGGTTTTAATTTTTAGTTTAGTGGTAATATTTTTATTCGGAAGTTTGATTTTAGCCAATGCTCATTTCGGGATGGTAATCCCCTCTGATGATATGATCACCCAGGATGACAATAAAAGCATTACTTTAAAAGTACAATTTATTCATCCCATGGAAGGGGATTATATGGAGATGGCTGAACCCGTGCAATTTGGAGTTTTGGTTCAGGGCAAGAAAATTGATTTACTAAATACACTTCATGAGAAAAGGATTAACGATTGTACTACCTGGGAGGCTAATTATCAGATAAAACGTCCGGGTGACCAAATCTTTTATGTTGAGCCTCAACCCTATTGGGAGCCTGCAGAGGACTGTTTTATCATTCACTATACTAAAGTGATTGTAAATGCCCTTGGTCTGGAAGTAGGTTGGGATGAAGAAGTGGGACTAAAAACAGAGATTATTCCTTTGACTAGGCCATATGGCCTTTGGGCTGGAAATGTTTTTCAGGGGGTTGTGAAAGTTAAGGGAGAAGCAGTGCCCTATTCGGAAGTAGAAGTAGAATATTACAATCAAGATGGCAAGGTTAGATGGCCTGCTGACCCCATGATTACCCAGGTGATTAAAGCTGACCAGAATGGTGTATTCACTTATGCTATGCCTAAGGCAGGTTGGTGGGGATTTGCTGCTCTTAATGAAGATGAAGAGAAGATAAAACATAATGGAGAAGAGAAATCAGTAGAAATTGGAGCAGTACTCTGGGTCAAAACTTATGATATGGAATAAATAGTAGAAAGGAAATGCTTTATGCATATTTCAGAAGGAATATTATCTGCACCGGTATTGGTTACAGGTGCAGGACTAACTGCTGCAGCAGTAGGATATAGCTTAAAAAAGATGGAACACAAGGAAGTACCTAAAGTAGCCATTCTATCTTCTGTTTTTTTTGTGGCTTCCCTAATTCACGTTCCTGTCGGTCCTTCAAGTGTGCATCTGATTTTAAATGGAATTATAGGGGTATTATTGGGTTGGACTGCCTTTCCGGCGATATTGGTTGCTCTTGCCTTGCAAGGTGTACTCTTTCAATTTGGAGGTATTACCACCTTGGGAGTAAATACTTTTAATATGGCTTTTCCGGCGATTATCTGTTTTTATCTTTTTAATCGGGGGGTTAGAGGGGAAAATAATTTTATTGCCCTGATGATGGCCTTTGTCTGTGGATTTTTGGCGGTATTATTAAGTGGAATAATGGTAGCAGCTGCCTTAGTCTTTACCGGAGAACCATTTATACAGGTAGCCAAATTGGTAATAATTGCCCATCTTCCGGTAATGATTTTGGAAGGGGTATTAACTGTCTTTTGTATAGGATTCTTAAGAAAAGTTCGACCGGAAATATTAAGTATTTGATTACACAGATTAATTCAGTATATTTATAATATATCGGAGAGATAAGATGAAAAATAAACCGTATTTAATTTTGACATTTATATTTTTAATCATTATGATGATAAATATTCCGGTCTTTGCCCACAAAGTTAATGTCTTTGCCTATATAGAAGGAGATAAAGTTTATAGCGAAAGTTATTTTAATGATGGTAAAAAGTGTGTAGATTCAAAAATTGAAGTATTTGATAACCGGGAGAATAAATTATTAGAGGGTTTAACTGATGAAGAAGGAATGTTTTCTTTTGATATTCCCCCAGAAGATGTAATAGATGGAGATTTAAGAATAGTTCTTATTGCCAGTATGGGGCATCGGGCAGAATATATTATTCGGACCGGTGAATTAGGAAAGGTTGCGGAATTAATCGAAGAAAAAATTGAAGAACCCGTATCTGCAGTTTCTCCCGAAGTTTCTTCATTCGACTTAAAAGAAATCCAATTATTAATAGAAAACGCTCTGGATGAAAAGTTGGAGCCGATTATGAGAGAGATGAGAGAGATTAAGAAATCTAAAACAGATAAGATTTCTCCCACTGAGATTATCGGGGGCATAGGTTATATAATTGGCATCTTTGGAATTATTGCTTATTTTTTAAGTCGTAAAAGATAATTTAAAATTTTAGTCGCAGGTGATTAATTTGATTAAAGAAAAATTTTCAGAAGGGGATTCTATCCTCCATAGGCTCGACCCGCGAGTAAAGATTATTGTGGCTTTGTTGTTTTCAGTAATTGTTGCTGTCAGCGATAAATATACCACATTAATAGGTGCCTTATTCCTTGCTGTAATAGTAGTGGCTGTTGCTCGTTTAAGGACTAAAGAAATAATTTCACGTCTATTAGTAGTGAACAGTTTTATCTTTTTATTATGGTTGATGCTCCCTTTTACCTTCCCCGGTAAAAACATTTATACTTTAGGCTCATTAAATATTTCTCAGGAAGGCATCAAATATGCCCTCTTAATAACCATAAAATCTAACTCTATTATTTTGGCTGGGATTGCACTTCTTTCTACTTCCTCAATATTTAATCTGGTTCATGCCTTGCGTCATCTACATTTCCCTGATAAACTAACTCAGTTATTTTTCTTTAGTTATCGCTATACTCAAACTATTCACTCTGAATATATAAGATTAAATAATGCTGTAAAAATAAGAGGGTTTAAAGCCCAGACTAATTTTCATACTTACAGGACTTATGCCTATTTAGTGGGGATGATGTTAGTTCGGAGTTATGATCGCTCCAAAAGAGTCTATAATGCTATGCTTTGCCGAGGGTTCAAGGGAAAATTTTGGACTTTAAATCATTTTGTATTTAAAAAATCTGATTTTGTAGCGGGAATTGTGATGATAAGTTGCATTATAGGATTGGTGTTATTACCATGAAAGAAAAAGAAAAAGAAGCCGCAATCAAATTTGTTGACCTTTCCTTTGCCTATCCCTCCCGGGATTATGTATTTAAAAAGTTCAATTTTAATTTTTACAAAGGAGAAAGGATAGGCCTGGTTGGGCCCAATGGAAGCGGGAAGACCACTCTTTTCCATCTTATTATGGGTCTCCTAAATCCCTCGGAAGGAAAAATAGAAATTTTTGGAAAAGAGCGAAAAATAGAGAATGATTTTGTGGAAGTCAGAGAAAGAATCGGTCTTGTATTTCAGGATCCCGATGATCAATTATTCAGTCCTACTGTGGCCGAAGATATTGCTTTTGGGCCTCTAAATCTAAGAAAAAATCATCAGGAAACTAAGAAGATACTGAAAGAGACTCTGGAGATTTTGGGTCTATCCGGTTTTGAGGATAGAATTACTTATAATCTTTCCTATGGAGAAAAAAGATTAGTTTCTCTGGCTACGGTATGGGCTATGCAGCCAGAGATTTTACTGCTTGATGAACCTACCATCTGGCTTGATGAGGAAACTATCGAAAAGATAGTTCAAATTTTAAATAGTTATCCCCATTTATCTTATATAATTATCTCTCATGATAAAAAATTCTTAAAAGAGACCACCGATAGTATTTATTTTATGGACAATGGAAAGATAAGGAAAATATAGGTATACAGATTATTTGCTTCAATATTTTACTTCATTTTAGATTTCTTTTTTCTCTTTCTTTTACAAAATACGCGATACTCATTACCCGATACGAATAAAAGAAATTCTTATTTTTATTTTTAAAAAATTT
The DNA here is from genome assembly GCA_018903015.1 of bacterium. The sequence goes on along the minus strand of JAHIPR010000170.1, from coordinate 2,515 downwards.
TTGTTATAATGAAAATCAAAAGGAGATAAATAAGTAAGTTAAAGACAAAATATTATAATAATATAATAAACTGATAAAAGAGATATTTTGAAAATCTTAGCGATAAAGATAAAAACTATAGTTATAAGACATTTATCCTATTGAAACTAAATAACCAGCTAACTAGGCAACCAACTAACTAAAGATGGGGGAGAAGAAATGAAAATTGGAATTTTAGGAATGCCCCTTACGGGCAAAACTACCCTATTTAATCTTTTAACCGGTCAGAATAAAGAAGTTTCTACCTTTTCTTCAAAAAGCACAAATAATATTGGAATTGCTACTGTCTATGATCAGAGAGTCGATTTTTTGAGCTCCCTTTACCTGCCCAAAAAGACTACCTATGCGACTATTGAATTTATAGATATTGAGGGGATTTCACCTGAGTTGCACCAAAAAGAGAAGGCAGAGATATTTAATTTAATTCAGGATGTTGATGCCCTATTATTTGCCATTAGATTATTTGAGGACCCGGTTGTTGCAGGCGAAAAAGATCCTGTTGCTCAAGTTGAAAATTTAAGATATGAACTATTGCTTAGAGATTTAGAGGTAGTAGAGAATCGCTTAAGTAATTTAAAAAAATCTAAGAAAGAATTAACCCACGATGAAGTAATAGAAGAGGAGATTTTAGAAAAATGTAATCACTATCTAAGCGATGATAAATTTCTCTCCAATTTTGAATTTAAGGAAGATGAAATAAAGAGGATAAGTAGTTTTAGTTTTTATACTCTAAAACCAATAATTATTGCTATAAATCTTAGTGAGGAGCAATTCATATCTAATGAATTTTCTCGGAAAGAGGAATTAAACCAACTTATAAAAGATAATAATATGGTGAGTGTAAACATCTGCGGAAAAATGGAGATGGAAATAAGTCAATTAGAACCAGAAGAGGGACAGGTATTTTTAGAGGACCTGGGATTGAAGAAATCGGGCATTGAAAGGTTATGTCGAATAGGCTACGAACATTTAGGGCTAATTACTTTTTTTACTGTGGTCAAGGATGAAGTTCGTGCCTGGACTATCAAAAAAGGTACCCATGCAGCAAAAGCTGCGGGAAAAGTACATTCCGATATAGAAAGAGGTTTTATCCGGGCTGAAATTGCTAGATATCAGGATTTGGTTACTCTTGGTTCCATGCATACAGTAAAAGAAAAAGGGTTGTTAAAGATCGAGGGGAAAGATGCTATAATCGAAGACGGAGATATTATCAATTTCCGATTTAATGTTTGAAGAATAAATAGTTGACAAAAATATTTTTTTATATTACAATTACTCCTAAAGTAATAGTAATAGTAGTAATTAAGTGAGGTGATTTTATGAGGCTTTCTACCAGAGCAAGATATGGGACAAGATTAATGTTAGAATTAGCCTTAAATTTTGATAAGGGGACTATCTTTTTAAAGGATATTGCTAAAAAAGAAGAGATTTCCGAAAAATATTTAAGTCACCTGGTTATCCCCCTTAGGGCAAGCGGGTTGATAAGCTCTTCTCGAGGAGCCCATGGAGGATATAGATTAGCCAAATCTCCTTCTCAAATAACCCTCAACGAGATTGTAAAAACTCTGGAAGGGGGGATAAGTTGCGTAGAATGTGTAAAAAATCCCTCTGTTTGTCATAGAGTTTCCAAATGTGTAACTCGAGGCATCTGGGAGAAATTAGATGAAAAAATTTCCGATGAACTTAGCTCTGTTACTTTAGAGGATTTAGTAAACTCGCAAAAAGAAATAAACTAATTATTGCTATCCTATTTCGCATATATTAAATAAAAGAGGAGAAAATTATGAAGCTGTTGTCTGCTATCGGCAGTACGCCGCTTGTTGAGTTAAATAATCTAAATGGAAATTCAAAGGTAAGAATTTTTGGCAAGCTTGAAGGAAATAATCCTGGTGGTTCGGTTAAAGATCGTCCTGCTTACTATATGCTCAGAAAAGCAGAAGAGTCAGGTAAACTTATCAGAGGAAAAACAATACTTGAACCTACTTCAGGAAATACTGGAATCGCCCTGGCAATGATAGGAGCAGCCAAGGGATATAAAGTAAAACTTTGTATGCCCGAATGTGTTAGCTTAGAAAGGCGCAGTATTATTGAAGCATTTGGCGCTGAAGCAGTGCTTACTCCTGCAAAGGAAGGAACTGATGGTGCCATCAGGAAGGCTCATCAGCTCATTGCCGAAGAGCCGGGCAAGTATTATATGCCCAATCAATTCGAAAATGAGAATAATGTTCTTGCTCATTATGAGACCACCGGACCAGAGATATTTTCGCAAACCAAGGGAGAAATAAATATATTTGTAGCCGGTATAGGGACCGGAGGGACCTTGATGGGAGTGGCTAAATATCTAAAAGAAAGAAAACCAGAAATTAAAATTGTAGGAGTTGAACCTATAGTAGGGCATAAAATACAAGGGCTTAAAAATATGCAGGAATCAATCGTTCCCAAAATTTACCACTCAGAAAAATTGGATGAGAAGATT
>JAHIPR010000016.1 GCA_018903015.1 bacterium | reverse complement strand
TCTCTTTTGGGAATGCTCAATCCCCTGGTGCTGTCTCCCGGGCTCATCTTTGATGGTAGGTCGGTGATGCTCAGTATCTGCGGTTTCTATTTTGGACCGATAGCAGCGGCAATTGCTGCGATCATGGCGCTTACCCTGCGAGTATACCAGGGCGGTCCCGGAGCCATGACGGGCGCTTCGGTGATTGTCACTGCCTCAATGATCGGGGTAGGATTCCACTATTTCTATCAGAAAAAAGTGCAGCAAGTATCTGTATGGATGCTTTATCTTATGGGCATTCTGGTTCATGTGGTGATGGTTCTTTTGATGTTTACCTTACCGGAAGAACTCATCAGGAGTACTCTCAGGAGTATTACACTACCCGTGATGATAGCATATCCCCTGACCACAGTATTTGTTGGTAAAATTCTATCGGAGTTCAACACTCACCTCCAAATAAAAGAACGTCAAGCCAACATATTAGAAGGTACCAACACAGGCACCTGGGAATGGAATGTACAGACCGGGGAAACAATATTCAATGAACGCTGGGCGGAATTTATTGGCTACACACTAAAAGAACTTGCTCCCATTTCAATAAAAACATGGATGAAATATACCCACCCGGATGATCTGAAAATTTCCAACCAACTGTTGGAACGGCATTTTTCCGGCGAATTGCCATACTACGAATGCGAATGTCGCATGAAGCACAAAGACGGTCACTGGATATGGGTCTTGGATCGGGGCAAGGTCATTTCCCGGACTGAAGATGGTAAACCTCTCTGGATGTACGGTACGCATCAGGACATCACCGTGCGCAAACAGGCGGAGGAAGCGCTGCGGGAGAGTGTGGAGCGAGTACGTACTCTTAGTAACAATTTACCTAAAGGATATGTTTATCAAGTCACCGTAGGAACTGATGGGAAGGAAAGATGCTTTACCTATCTCAGTTCAGGTGTTGAGAAACTCCATGAAATTTCAACGGATGCCATAATGAAGGATGCAACACTTCTTTACCGGCAGGTATATGAGGAAGATGCTAAGCGACTGGATAAACTTGAAGATGAGGCAATCAGAAATATGAGTAATTTATACGCTGAAATTCGAGTTAACCTTCCATCCGGAAAAACTGAATGGCGATTATTGAGTTCTTCTCCTCGTCGATTGTCGGATGATAGAATCATTTGGGATGGAATAGTAATCGACATCACCGAGCGAAAACAGGCAGAAGAAAGACTCAAAAAAACCATGGATGCGGCCATCGACACCATGTCCAGGATAATCGAAGCCAAAGACCCCTATACCTCCGGCCACCAGCACCGGGTCTGCCAGTTAGCCGTTCCCCTTGCCCGGGAATTAAGCCTTTCTCCAGATAAGATTGAAGGGATAAGGATAGCCTCTCTAATCCATGATATCGGGAAGATAAGCCTGCCCACTGAAATCTTAAGCAAGCCCGGCAAATTATCCGATATAGAATTTAGTCTAATCAAAGAACATTCCCAAATAGGGTATGATATTTTGAAATCCAATGATTTTTCTCATCCTGTAGCACAGATTATCCTGCAACATCATGAACGACTCAATGGTTCAGGATATCCTAATCATTTAAAAGGCGATGGGATTCTCCTAGAAGCCAGTATTTTAGGAGTAGCTGATGTGGTAGAGGCAATGGTTTCTAATCGTCCCTATCGGCCAGCTCTGGGTGTCAATAAAGCCTTAGAAGAGATTTCTCAGAACAGAGGCATTCTCTATGACCCGGAAGTAGTAGATATTTGCCTTAAGCTATTTAGAGAAAAAGGATTTGAATTTAAAATAGACGAAATTGATTAAAATAAATATTTGAATGTTTTAAGAAATAAAACAAAGATTATTTTTATTTTCTCTCGATATTTCTTTTTTTAATGTTATAATTATAATTACAAAAGGGAGTATGATTCGCTAAAATTACGCTCCCTTTTGTATGGCTATACCGAAAGATTTAGCATGAGTTTTCCTTTCGGTTTTTTATTTTATTAGGCTTAATAATAATAGGGCAGACACCCATTTTTCGACCCGGAAAAGGAAAGTTATTTGACTATCCTCATCTTTCAGATTATTCTATAGATATAAAATACTTTTTCAATTATAGACCCCTTATTATCTTATTTTCCGATATTTTCTCGGTTGACAAGGGTTTCGAATTGAATATAATGTAGATATGGTAAGGCGGTCAAAGATAAGATTTGAGAATATTTTTACCGTATCATGTCGAGGGGAAACCTCGAAGAAACCATTAAGTCAAAAAGGAGGCCCCAGGAATGAAGAGTATAACACTCGAAACTATTTACAAAAAAGTTACTGATCTACAGCGTGATATAGCGCAAATTAAAAAAAGTCTTTTAGAGGAACCAGAGTTACGAGAAGATTTCATTTTACGGATGAGAGATATCGATCTGGAAAGGTCGATTATGATTGATGACTTTGAAAATAGATACGGACTACAATAATGTATAAACTTGCAGTTAAGGAAAGTCTTGACAAGAAATTCAAAAGGCTCCAGAAGAAAGACAAAGAAATGCTACGATTTATTGATAGAAAAGTCCAAGATATCCTGGAGGATCCCTATCGTTTTAAAACGCTGAGAAAACCATTGCAAAATAAGCGAAGAGTACACGTTGGCGGATCTTTCGTCTTGATTTATGAGATAAATGAAAAAGAAAAGATTGTAACGCTTTTCGATTTCGACCACCATGACAATATCTATAAAGTTTATTGATTGAGCTCGCTCGTCAGCTTGGAGTGTAGGAAGTGGGGTCACAAGTTCACAAAATAGCAAGAAATAGGGTCAAATTTTTATTCTTGACAGTTAATTAAATATTTGCAAGAGCTCCAGTTAACTAACATAAGTTCTTATGACTTTATAATAAAAATTAATATATGCTATAGTCAATTTATCATTATAAATATAGTTAGAATAATGGCAGGGGTATAACTTATTGAGAAGCAAAGGTTTATATTTACCTACATATTATTTGGAGCACTAACAGGAAGGTTAATTAACTCCTTTAGTTTATTGGTGTTTCGTAATTCTTCTATAATTTCACCCCAACAAAAAGTTCTGAACGTGTCCAATAGGGGGAGCCAGACATTTCCAGCCCTTTGGCCTTTGCTGAAGGGCTTTTTTTTAGATTATTTTCCTGGAAAAGAAGGATTTAGAAAAAATTTCTTGTAGATATATATAGATGGTCTATAAGAATGAGCAAAAGTCTATTTAACAGTTTAGTCTTAAAGAGGTTAAACGATACTAAGATATATCCGCTGCAATATTGCAGCAATCATGTTATTTTAGCAGGATAAACACAGTAATGCATCTATCCGTAGTTAGAAATAATGCCGCCCTATATTAAATGCAGTGACTAACAGATCAATCAACGCAATAAAATCGAATAATATAGATGAATAAAAATTTATTCTAGATCAAGAACTTCGGATAAATATCTTAAGAGACAGATTAAAGAATAATCATGTAACAACTTGAAGAAGGAAAATGTAATGTGCTTTCTAGGCTAGTTTTTTAGATATAGTAAGCATTTTTGAGAGTATAGGAAACTATCTACGAACCTATCCCAGGCAGCAATAGAAGGTCTACAAAAAAATGTAACTTCTTACAAATTTATATTCATTATTATTAGATTATTTTATATGCTTTTTTATTCAAATTTCGCGGTAAGGAAAGATTTTTAGGAAAGAGAATTGTCATGATATCAGTTGTGCTACTAATATTGGGATGTTATTTCTTAGTTAAAGGTGCCGGTTTACTTGTTGATGGGGCGTCTTCGCTTGCCAAAAGGTTAAAGATATCGGAATTAGTTATCGGGCTTACTGTGGTTGCTTTTGGAACATCCAGCCCAGAATTAGTGGTCAATATATT
>JAHIPR010000169.1 GCA_018903015.1 bacterium | reverse complement strand
GTCTTTGCAGCAGAGAAAAGTCTTAAAATAATTCATTATGTTAATGGAACTCTCGGAGACAAATCCTTCTTTGATTCGGCCCACCGAGGGTTAGAAATGGTGATAAAAGAATTTGGGGTTAGTGGTAGGACTATTGAGGGTGGATATGACCCGGCAGCCTGGGAACCAGATATTCAGCAATTATCTGAGGGTGATTGGGATATCATCATTGTAGGCACCTGGCAGCTGGTGGAGATTACAGAAAAAATTGCTTCCCAACATCCTGAAAAGAAATTCATAATCTATGATACTGCCGTAGATTACTCCAAAGGAAATCTTGAAAATGTATATTCAATTTTGTACAAACAGAATGAAGGTTCATTCCTGGTTGGTGCTTTAGCCGCCCTTGTAACTTCATCGAATCTCCCCCTGGCCAATCCCGAAAAGACTATCGGTTTTTTAGGGGGGATGGATATCCCGGTTATTAATGATTTTAAAGTGGGATATATTCAAGGTGCTCACTATATCGACCCTAAGGTAAAGGTACTTGTTTCTTATGCAGGGTCTTTTAGTGACCCGGCTAAAGGCAAAGAACTGGTGTTGGCTCAATATGACCAGGGAGCTGATATATCCTTTAATGTAGCGGGAGAATCTGGTTTAGGATTGCTCGATGCAGCTAAGGAGAAGAAGAGATATGCTATAGGTGTAGATTCAGACCAGTTTTTACTTTTCAAAGATTCTGATCCGGAGAAGGCTTCCTATATTATAACTTCAATGATGAAAAATGTTGATAATTCAATCTATAGAGCGATAGATCTTTATCTTAAAGGGGAGTTGAGATTCGGTGTAGCTGAAGGTTTAGGTATTAAAGAAGGTGGAGTAGGGGTAGCAGATAATGAAAACTTTAAGAAGTTAACCCCTGAAGATTTCAGAAAGAAGATCAAAGAAATTGAAGAAAAAATACTTGCAGGTGAAATTATAGTAGATACCGCTTTCTAAATAAGGAGAGTAATTTATACTCGGATGCTGGGTGTTCTTTGGCATCCAGCATCCAGTCCAAATGGAGAATCTTATGGGAAATATATTATCTTTAAAAAATATTGTCAAAATCTATCCCAATGGGGTAATGGCTAATAAAGAGGTCAGTGTGGATATTGAAGAAAATACCATTCATGCTATAGTTGGTGAAAATGGGGCTGGCAAATCTACCTTGATGAAAATAATATTCGGAGAGGAAGCCCCCCAGGAAGGAGAAATTTATTATAAAGGCAAAAAAGTAAATATAAAGAACTCTTTAGATGCGATTAAGATGGGTATCGGAATGGTGCATCAGCAGTTAATGTTAGCTCCGGACTTAACCGTTGCTGAGAATTTAATTTTAGGGATTGAACCTTTACGATATGGAGTTTTTCTTGATTTAAAAAAGATAACCAAACTAACCGAAGAATCCTCTAAAAAATTTGGATTTAAAATTCCTTTAAATAAGAAGACAAGAGACCTTTCCATCGGTATAAGACAGAGGGTGGAAATATTAAAAGTACTGATGAGAAATGCTGAACTTATAATTTTAGATGAACCTACTTCAGTATTAACCCCTCAGGAGACTGAAGTTCTCTTTAAATCATTAAAAGATTTAAAACATCATGGCAAAACCATAATCTTTATTTCACATAAATTAAAAGAAGTCAAATTAATTGCGGATAAAGTTACAGTTATGCGGGATGGGAAGGTAATAAGTACCAATGATGTTAACCAGTTAGATGAGCATATGATTGCCCATATGATGGTGGGAAGAAAGATAAATTTTAAAAGGATTCCCGGAGCAAAAAAGGTTGGGGATCCTTTGTTTACAGTTAAAAATCTTAGTTATTTAAACGAAGAGAATATCTATGTTTTAAAAAATATTAATTTTGAGGTTAAAGCAGGAGAAATACTTGGAGTAGCTGGAGTAGATGGCAATGGCCAGACCGAACTGGTGGAAATTCTTACCGGTTTAAGAGAGGCTACTTCTGGCCAAATATTTATTAGAGAAGAAGATGTCAGTAGATTTTCTCCCCGAGAGATAAGAGAAGAGAAGGTTGCCCATATTCCTGAAGATAGAATGAAAAATGGGGTTGCTGAACACACGACTATTGAAGAGAATATTATAGTTGACCGATACTATCAGGATCATTTTTCTAATAAAAATCTGTTTCTTGATTGGAAATATATTAGTAAATCCAGCGAAGAATTGATTAAAAAATTTAAAATTCTAACTCCTTCTTCAAAAGCTGCCATTTTATCTTTATCAGGTGGAAATATTCAGAAAGTTGTGGTGGCAAGAGAACTTTCTTCAAATCCCAGAATAATTATCGCCGCTCAACCGACCAGAGGTATAGATGTAGGCTCAGAAGAACTTATCCATAATTTATTAAAAGACGCCCGAGATAATGGTATCGCTATCTTTCTTGTTTCGGCTGATTTAGATGAAGTATTGAAATTATCCACTAGAATAATAGTAATCTATAATGGTGAAATAGTAGCAAGGTTTGATGATGTTAATGACATAACCCAACGGGATCTTGGCCCATATATGCT
>JAHIPR010000168.1 GCA_018903015.1 bacterium | reverse complement strand
GCTACTCCGGGTATGCCGATTACTGTTCTGCTAATTATGGTTGCTATTACCTCGGGTACGATATTAACTTCTCCCAAAATTTCTTTGGCCTTAATTATTTCTTCTTTTTTTTCTTCTTTCTTTATTTCCCCAGCTATTTTTTCGGTTTTCTGGGTAGCCACATCCTCTGTTTTTTCTTTTTTCTCCTTATTTTTGTCCATACTAATCTTAACTCCCCCCTTTACTCTAATATTTTTGAAATCTTCTTTTCTGTAAAATCACTTTAGCTATAAATTGCATTCTAAGCTAACCCCCTATTTTTAATAACTTCTAATTCTTCCTGTTACTTTTCACCTGGAGTGATATTGATAATACAATCTTTTATCCGGGCATAACTAAAAATTTAATAGCGGTCCTTTCTTCTCCTTCAATTTCTACATCTACAAAAGCTGGTATACAGACTAAATTAACTCCACTGGTTGCGGTAAAACCTCGAGCAATAGCAATCGCCTTAACTGCCTGATTTACTGCTCCTGCTCCTATGGCTTGTAATTCTGCTTTTCCTTCTTCCCTTATTACTCCTGATAAAGCACCGGCTACTGCTTTAGGATTCGACTTAGATGAGACTTTTAATAGTGCCATTTGTTTCTCCTCCTTATAATATTGAATGCTTTATAAAATATCTACATCCACTAATCTATGTATGCTATTTTTATTCACTTTTTTTTCTTACCATTGTTAACTTTTACAACCTGGGGATAAGCTATCTTTCTCAAATCACCTCCAATTATTATATTCGAAAATCTATAGTATATTTTATTTCAATTATAACACATTTGGTTTATATTATTTTATATTTTGCTATTGATTTCATCTGCTGGTAGGCTTTAATGGTAATATCCGGTGATAAATAAGGTAAAAGTGCATCATTATGAAACAAAGGATCAATGCCTCCTTTCAAATTAAAATGGGATTTGGCTTCGTTCCAGATTTTGGTGCCCGGGATAGCAGAAAATTTAGTCAAACGCGGATGAGCCCCACAATCTATCACAAAACGGATAGAATCAACAATTTCCTGTAAATTCTGTCCGGGTAACCCGATTAAAAGATAAGCACCAATTTGAGAAGTTTTGAACCCTGCCTTTAAAAGATAATTCACTGCCTTTTTAAATTCAAGATTGGTTACCTTACCCCCCGTTTCTGACTGGAGACGAGGATCTACGGTTTCAAAACCCAATCTGATGGTCTCCACCCCCGCTTGGTACATCTTAAGGGCTATTTTTTCGTTTATCATTCGAACATGGATACCGTTAGGAGTATGAAGTCTAATGGCTAATTTTTTACTGATTAATCCCTCTAAAATAATCAGAAAATTATCCTCTGAATTTATTAATAGGGCATCATCATAAAAGACAAAATCCTTTATCTCCCTTTCTCTATGCCAGTATTCTATCTCTTTATTTACCTCTTTAGGATTTCTAAATTCTAATTTAGGGTTTATTCTAAAAGAAGCACAATAACTGCAACGGTAAGGACAGCCCCGAGAGGATAAGATACAGATATAATCAAGTTTAGAATAGAGGTCCCAGGCCGGATAAGGCAGGTTATCTAACCCTTTTTCGTATTTTGAATAATCATTTTTTTTCCCAGCATGCTGTTCTAATATTTTTATTAAATCTCTTATGCTATTCCCTTTTGTTACATAATCAGCACCAGAAAATTTAAAGGCATGCTTAAAGCATAAAGTAGTATAGACCCCTCCTAAAATTATGGGAATACCGGGAAAAATTTTTTTAATTATCTCTATCACCCTGAATACCCCCGGATACCAGTAGGACATAACAGAGGTAATCAACACTGCCTGGGGTGAGGGTATTTTCGTTAATTCATCTATAAAGACATCTTCAGTAATTCCATATCGACTAAAACAGCGCGGGATATTTTTTAAAACTTCTGGTTTTTTAACCTCTTCTTTATAGAAAGGCCCTCGGCCAAATTCATCCTTCTGAGGCAACTCCCTGTTTTGTAATTTCAATATTTCCCGATTATAACGGTCCATACAGTCTATATAATTAATCTTATAATCCTGTTCTATCAAAATACCGGCAATATATAATAATCCTAAGGGTTTAGACCAGAAATCATAAGCTGTAAAATCATAAATCCAGGGGTTAACCAACAACAAATTATAATTTCTTTTCATCGATAGTTCAGTCTTTTACTTTTATTTTTAATTTTTTAAAACAAAATCTGTTCTGCAGCAGTTAAATTATTGCTATCTCGACAAAACTGTAAATAGTTACAAGTCGTATTTAATTAGCTTAATATCTTAAAAAAGACCTACGATAAAAAAATTCCTCTCTGCTAAAAAAATATCGTTAATATGCACTCTTACCTTCCACTCTCCGGGCAACTGAGAGGCATAATTATCCTTAATCTTTATCCAGTACCAGGTGCGATAATTATTATAACTGCCGGCTTCCATCTCCACTTCTCCCTGATGATACAATTTGCCCTGAGGAGTAATCCATTCCCACTTAAGGAGAAATTTCTCTGCAGAATCATAAGAAAATCTAAGCCAGGTAAACACTTTCTCATCCTGAGGAAAGAAAAAATTGACCCCTTGTAGTGGGTTCTTATCCAGAATATCTTTACAAAGAGCAATCTTTTGCAGATATTCCGAATCCTTAGCTGCCTCCTGTGCCATACTTACTCCGGAGAAAATCATTAAAAATATCAAGACGAACACCCACAATTTAACCCTAAGAATACTTTTTTTCCTTCTAATCGACATTTACTTTACCCCCCTTTTTTATTAGTCGTTAGTGAATAGTTGTTAGTATAAAATTAATTAGCTGGTTTAATATTAACTCACTAACTAAATAATTATACTACAAGCTAACCTTAAATTCCTGCAAACTTTTCAAAAAATATTTTTATTTTTTAAAATAAAAAAGGCAACAGTTTATCTTTTGCTTAAACCATTACCTTTTCTTAGGAAGTTTTTTATATTTTATCCACAGGTCGAGCAAGATCCGGATGAACACGAGCTACAGGAACTGGAACTTGAATTCATCGAGGAAGAAGATTTTCCGGAACAGAATCCAAAACCATTAAAAATCCTTTTTATATTCTTGCTCTTACATTTTTCACAAGATATTTTACTTTCCTCCATCTCTTTGATAGTTGCTCTAACCTCAAAGGTTTCCTGACAATCCTGACATTTAAAATCATAGTTTGGCATATCTATTTTCCCTTTTTTCATGCTAATTTGGTCAACTTTTTTCTACACTTATTTATACTCCAAACTATCCTGGCTGTCAAGAAAAAATCTATAAAACCTCTGCAAAACTTGTTTAAAAACCTGC
>JAHIPR010000167.1 GCA_018903015.1 bacterium | reverse complement strand
ATGTAGTTGCGTAGAGTAAACAGTAATTGTTTGAAAATCTTCAAATGCTGTTTATCCCCATTGAGCGGCAGTCCAACTTAACTGATATACCCGCCTGCTCCAACAACTGTAGATAGTAGTCGATATATGCTCCGCTCCCTATTTGGTCGCTTCGGGGTTAAATCCCACATTTTGCCTTCGCGAGTACGCTACGGCAAAATGTCATATATCGACAAACGTTAGGTGCAAAAACACCAAAAAGGAATTGTCAAAATGAATTTTGAATACAAAAATTATAAATTAAGAAAACCCAAAATTGATGATGCTGAAGGATTTTATAAAATTAGTCATGATAAAGAAGTCATGAAATATTATGGTACTACTGGCACTTTTTATGCAAACATTAATGATGCAAAAAGACAAGTGGATTGGTGTATCAAACAGTTTGCAGAAAACGCTGGAAGATGGATAATTACTGAAAAAAACAATGATTGTTATATTGGTGATATTGGTTTTTTCGACTTCATAAAAGAACATAATAGAGTCGAATTAGGCTACAGACTTTGTAAGAAATACTGGGGTAAAGGAATAATTACCAACTTTATAAAACAATTATTAAAATGGGGTTTTACTGAGCTTAAATATAATAGAATTGAAGCGATGGTAGATGTTAGAAATGAAAGTTCGAAAATTGTATTAATTCGAAATCAATTCCAAAAGGAAGGAATACTAAGAGATTATGAATTTGAATATGGTCATTATGTTGACTTAGAGATGTATTCGATTCTAAAAAGAGATTATTCTAAATGACTAAATGATTTTTGGTGTTTCAGCATCTAACAGAGAGTACAAGGTTTCGCTTCGCTCCACCCAAATTGGCTCCCGTTGGTCGCCAACTTCTTGTACTCTCAGGCCCGTTATCTGACAGAAATAGCCTTTTGAAAATTCTTACTATTTGATTCCTATACTTTCTTGAGCGTTTCAATATTATATGATGATCACTTACCCAATTATAAACCACATTGTAAATCTTTTTACCCAAAGCAATTACATTTTTAGAAAAATTAACACCTGTTATTTAATCATTAGGTAGATTTTCTTAAATAGTATATAGAATGTCTACTAGAAAAACGCGCAATAAAAAGAAAAGAAAAATATAAAAACAGGCTTGACAGAAGTTACATCTTGCTATAAAGTATAACAATGTTATAAAAAATATAATAATGTAATAAAATAATATCGTTCTATTATTATTAGACAAATAATAATTATTAAGGAGATTACATAATGGTAAAAATAAATGGTAATAAAAGAAAGTTGAAAACAGAACGTGTAAAGCGATTTTTTGCCGAAACGGTCAAGGAGATGATTATCAAAGAAGGTGTTGGCTCAATATCTGTAAGAAAAGTGGCAGATTTAGCAGCATATTCGTATGCAACAATGTATAACCATTTCAAGAATTTGGATGAATTATTATGGTATACAAGAAATATTATGATTGGTGATATTGTCGAGCATATAACGGAACACAATCGAACAGAGATAAGGGATGTCGAAAGTATAAAAAAATTATTCAAAACATATGTTGATTATTTTATAGAATACCCCAATGTATTTGAGTTTTTTTTCTTCCATCATCTGGATAAATCGGGAAAAAAGGTTACAAGCATTGCACAAGAGATAGATTTTGATGAGATACATAAGGCGACTTTTAAGTATTTTGTGTTAAGCGGCAAACTAAATATAAAAGAGCTGGAAATAATAACGAAAACACTTGTTTTTTCAATACAAGGAATGCTCATGACTTATATATCCAATAAAGATGATATGACAGAAGAAGATATTTATAAGAGTCTGGATGATATGGTTAGTTATCTTTTTAGATAATATTTTTTATTAAGATAATCATTAAAAATATTTAAGGAGATCAAGTTAAAATGAATTTTGCTACAGTTTACACAATTATTATATTACTGCTAGGCATACCTTTTTTTATTACAAATTTTGCCAAGTTAATTCCTATACCTATGGGAGTTAAAATTTTTCCTTTTGCGGCGGCCATTTCTTTACTTTGGCTACACACTATTTTTTTCAGACTAAAAGGCAGAATGGGTGTAATGGGGATTATTTTACTGGTTATATTTTATTTTTTAACTTATATTATAATCCTGCCTGCAGGCGTGGCTTCTATGGTAGTTTCAATATCAGACAGAGAGAAAAATATACCTCCGGAAACAATTGGAAGTGACGATTGCCCCGAACAAATATATATTGTATATCATCCCGGAGGATCTAAATTCACTACCAAAGTGGTAAGGACTTTAGCAGAAAATATTACCCAAAATAATTACAAAGTAACTTTATATTGTGCAGGAAAAGATTTGCATATTAATTTACAAGATGCAAGGGCAATCGGTTTTGCCTCACCGGTCTACGGTGGTCTTATTAGGCCCCCACTTGAGTACTTTATTCAGCAGAACGAATTTTCAGGAGTAAAATGCTTTGTGGTACTTGCCGGTTCGCATAAAGAAACCATTGAGGCGGATACTGCCAAAGCTGCTAAGTTAATTGAGGAAAAGAATGGGGAAATAATTGGGAAAGAACAATTTATAACTTCTGACAAAGAAGATGAACTGCAAGAAAAAATAAAATTATTTAGCAAAGAACTGATAGAGAAATTATAATATTTTTGGGTGAAAATTGATTTTTAATTAACCAATAATTTTCAGGGCAATGAGGACAATAGAGTAATAAAAAATATTTTTAAATTTCTCTTGACATTATCAAAAAAATAGTTATGATTATTGACTATATAATTAATTAATAAAAGAATAAGGAGAAAAATCAAAAAGGAGGCAAAATATGAATATCGGTATTATCATATATTCTCAGACCGGGAATACCAATTCCGTCGCCCTGAAGCTCAAGGAGAAGCTTTCCGCGGCTGGACATTCGGTAGACATAGAACAGATAGAAATTTCCGGTGAATTGGGACCGAGAGCAACAAATTTCCAGCTCAAAACGAAGCCCGATGTCGACAAATACGATGCACTGGTGTTCGGTGCTCCGGTACAGGCCTTTTCCCTATCACCGGCAATGAAAAGCTATCTAACCCAGATGGCATCATTAAAGGGCAAAAAAGTTGCCTGTTTCGTCACCAAGGGTTTACCCTTTTATTGGACCGGTGGGAACCAAGCAGTCAACAAGATAAAAAAAATCTGTGAATCCAAAGATGGGGCAGTCTGCGGATCAGGGATGGTAATCTGGAGTAGTGCGCGTCGCGATCAGAAAATTACTGAAGTAATTGATAGACTGAGCAGATTATTTTAATTTTATAATTAAAAAGCAATTGCGATAGGCTGTTTTAGGATAGTTTTTGCATATTATTCGCAAATCTTGAAAAGAGCGGTTTTTATAACCACGAAAAAATTTATAATCACCAGAAAATAAGGAGTAGAATTATTAGTTGCAGCAGGGAAGGCGATGCTGGTTCAGGCTGAAGACCTTACTTCTGGTACTTTTATGGGATTCTTTTTTACTGAAGTTGCCAGCATAGTGATGGGTATGGTTATGCTTCGGAGCAAGATCTTCAGCAAATTGACCGCTTTTGCGGGTATTCTGGGATTTGGGTTCTTGTTAGTCTTTAATATATTAGCAGCCTTCGTGCCGACGATATTTGATGTGGCTATGATTTTTGCCATGAGCGGCGGGCTTTTGAGTATGGCATGGTTCATCCTGATTGCCCGAAGGCTTTTCCAGCTAGGTCGTCTCGAAAAAAAGAAGCTTCCCCAGTAATAGTGACTGCTGCTTTCAGAGCAGGTAGTTATCGTCATTATATAACCGCGGTTATGCGGTTCGCTCGTGGGTAATAGCAGGGAGAAAAACTCGCTCTTCCAAATCGACGCTTCCGTGCGCCGATGGTCAAAGCGTTACTACGAAGCGTTTATTAAATACGTAAAAGTAGGATATTATTAACAAATAAAATTTTAAGAGAGGGAAACGAGAATGATAAAGAAAATATTAATTGTCATTGCAATTATAATCGTAATAACGCTGTCCATGAAGTGGTGGATTGTTTCATCCGGTAACACACAAAAAGGAAGCAAAGAGGAGATCTTATCAAGCAGTCAGCAGTCCCCCAAAAAGGCGTTGATTATTTATCAGCCTTCGAAATCAGATATTTCGAGTAGAATAGCACATCAAATCGCTAAGGGAATAAATGATGGAGGATACGAAGTAACATTGAATTACCCTGGAGACCATTTGTCTGCTGATATTTCCCAATATTCGCTGGTTATCTTTGGATCACCGGTCTATGCAGAAGAACCATCAAAAGCATTAACAGACTATATATCAAAAATCAAAGATTTTTCATCCCCAAAAATTGTACTGTATTCAACCGGAAGTTTAAAAAATGATGGATTAGATACCATGGAGGAATCCCTTAATGGTATTAAGGCATACAAGAAAATTAAATTCTATACAAGTGCAAAAAAAGAAAATGAT
>JAHIPR010000166.1 GCA_018903015.1 bacterium | reverse complement strand
GTCAAAAAATCTTAATCCACTTACTATAGAAGAAGTGGCAGAAGAATGTAAAAATTGTGAAAAATGTCCTTTATATCTTTCTCGCACCAAGGTTGTTCCCGGGGAAGGAAATGCAAAATCTAAGGTAATGTTTATCGGAGAAGCTCCGGGAGAAGAGGAAGATATTAAGGGTAAACCCTTTGTGGGCAAAGCAGGAGAACTTTTGACTAAAATCCTACAATCAGTTGATATAAAAAGAGAAGATATATTTATAACTAATATGTTAAAATGCCGACCTCCGGGAAATCGTAATCCTTCAAAAAGCGAAATAGAAACCTGCTTACCTTATTTGGAAACCCAGATCGCTTTAATCAATCCCAAAATTATCGTTACCCTGGGTAATGTCCCCACTCAACATCTTTTAGAAACCACTCAGGGAATCACTAAACTTCGAGGCCAGTGGCATGATTGGATAGGCGAGATAAAAATATTTCCTATGTTTCATCCCAGCTACTTATTAAGAAACGAAACAACTTTCCCCGGCAGCCCTAAAGACCTAACCTGGAAAGATATAAAAACTCTTAAAAAAGCTATTGATGAACTTTAATGCTTACTTTTAATTTTTATTCTGAGTTATTATTTTTTGCAGAAATATTCTCTTGCAGCTCAATCTGTTGCAAAAGGTCTTCTTTACCATTTTCTATATGTTTTTTCATTAATTGCTCTACCAGTTCTTCATCTTTTTTAATAAGAGCTTCTAAGATTACCTTATGTTCTTCTATCGATTCTTTCTGTCTTTTTTTTCGAGATAATATCTCGGAAAAACGTTCTCTGGACCTTTCATAAACATTATCCAATAAAAAGACTAGCTCTTTATTATTACTGCTTTTTTCTATGATTTGGTGAAATTTTTTATTTAAATTAAAAATTTCTTTAAGTAAACCTTCTCGTAATGATCGCTCACTTTGGAGGATAATCTCTTGTAAGTGTTTTATCTGAAGGGGAGTGATATTTCGGGCTGCTTTTCTGGCAGCTAAGCCTCTTAGGACACTATTTATATCGTAAAACTCAGTCAGCTCTTCAGTGGTGGGAAGAGGAGCTACTTTTACCCCCTTAGGAGGAGAAGGGACTGCCAGACCTTTCTGTACTAATTCTATAATGGCTTCTCTAATTGGAGTCCTGCTTACCTTCATTAATATAGCCAGTTTTGATTCTACTAATCTTTGCCCTGGTTTTAAATCACCTCGAAAGATAGCTTTACTTAAGATAGAATAGACCTTATCTCTGGTTACTATCTTCTCGCTTAGGTTGATCTTGAGGTTGTATCCTGTTGCCTCTTCAAATTGTGTATTGTTTGTCAAATTCTCACTTCCTTATATCTATTAAAGATACAATAAAAAGATTAATTCTGCAAATATTTATTTTAAAGAAAATTAGATAAAGACGGCCTATGTCAGGCCGTCTTTATAATAAGCCAATTGTCTTGCTATCTATTACTTAGTTTTTACCTTTTATTCCTTCTTTTCCAAAACCTCTAAGGGTGCGGTAGCTCTCGAACCTTTATCTCCTTTTGCCTTCCTAATTCTACAATTTTTAAAAATTTTTCCTGTTTTTCCAATTTCCAACTATACCGGTAGATTAGCTGGTTGAAAACACCAAATTATGTATATTGCAAATTTTAATTTATAACTCTAAAGGTTTAAAGTGTTTCTTTAGGATTCTTATCGCTCTTTCGGGATCAAGTCTACCATAAAGCCCTCCTACAGTAGAAAGAATATAAGATGCATCAAGTAATACCTTACTATTAGAACGTAAGATGGTATATTCCTTAGGATCGAAAAGGGCGCCTTTGGCTATCGTTTTAATATTTTCAATATGGTAGCTATCACCTTCCTTGCACTTATGATAAATTGTCCCTCCAACTAAAACTAAAGTACAATCCTCGGTAAAGAAATTAACTCCTTCTTGCAAGAAATACACATCTGTCTCTTTTACATGCCCTACATTGTTTGCAGTGGTTATTTTTAGTGTTTCACTTGCCAGCAAGCTTCTTACAAAATTTTCTTCTTCTGTCTCAGGTTGCATATGAGGATTATCAGAGATCCATTTCAGATATTCTTCTAATTTTACTTCCCATTTACCGTTATTGGCTTTTAAGTAACGGTCACAATTTTTACAATCTCCTTTGAAATTCGGATATTTTTCATTAAACTGCTCATCAAGGACTTTTTTCATTTCTCCACTTTTATATCTCTCCAAATCCAACAAGTTCCTGGCATTATATGCTAATCCATACTTTCCTTCTACCCTTCGATAAGCCAGAGGGTAATTTGGTGTCTTCAAGATTGTTCTTTTTACTTTTTTCTTTGCATTATCCCAGGGATAAAGATAGAGAGGATTTGATCTTACATTGGCAAAATAGTCTGTAGTGCAACCACCGACATCTAATGCAACAATGTTCCCTATTCCTTCTTCTTCGCCATAACCGCGAGCCAACAGATTAATACCCAGGAAAGCCGCTCGTGGAGTTGGAATAAATTTAGCGCTCATATACTCTTCAACAACATCAAATCCTTTTCCTCGAATAACTACCGTCTGGAATAATTCCCGGATAGCTTCGTTTACAACTTCGATATTATAATTATTCACCTCGGGCATAAGATTTTCGGTAATTTTTGTATCAATATTATGTTTTTGGAAAATATCTGCTATTTCTTCTTTTACATCTTCATTCCCCGAATAAATGATTGGTATGCCGTATTTTGCGTAAGTTGCCAATTTTGCAGTCTCGGCTAAAATCTTCGCATTATGCAAGACTATTTCCGTATCTCCGCCTTCATTAACTCCACCGGTCAATAGTATTATCTCCGGCTGGTCATTCAAATAAATATTTCTTGCATCCTCTTCGGATAATTTTCCGTGATAGCTATTTAAGAGTTTTGCTCCGGCAGTCAAGGCCGCTAGGTCAGCCGCAAAACCGCTTTCACGGGCAGTTAACGATACGGTAATCATTTTTAATCCGCCCTTTGCGCTACTGCAAGGTAATTTTATATCAAATTCATCCATTTTCTTCTTCAGGGGATCCCAATTTCCTGCTTTTTGGCATTCGGGAAGACATCCTAATCCATCCGCCAATCCTTCGCGAATATCATTTACAGTAGTAGGAATATAACGTAAATCGACATCATCTTTGCCGGTATCAAAGATAGCCACTTTTGTATAAGTACTACCAAAGTCAACGGCAAGAATTTTCTTATTTTTAAAATCGGTAATTCCCAATTCTTCCCTGAAAGCCTGGGTGGCATCTTCTTCGATAACATCCTTTGAATCTGCTACCACCGACCAATCATCAGATTGGCTGACATTTTTATCAAAATACCAGGGGAATTTATTCCTGACTATATCCACTCTATCTATTTCGTCTTTAACTTTTTTCCCGCAAAATGTGTCAATCCTGCAGGTTCCGTCAACAATTTTGGTTCTGCACATTCCGGACAATTCGTAACGTTTATCGATGACTGTAACCTGAGGCGCCTGGAATAATCCTACCTGTAAAGCTAAATCCAGATTATCAGCACTAATCATATTACATTCACCGGAAGGATAATTTTTCCCGTCGATAAGGTCTAACAACATGGTTTCATAATTCATTTCTCGCTCTTCGGTTTTTTCTCTTTTTGCAGATACTTCTTTGGAAACTGCAAATTTTGAGAAATTCTCAAAAGTGACTTTTCCTTCATATCCTCCCATTAAAGCCAAATGAAAAATATTATACATTGCTCCTTTTTTCAACTCTTCCTTACGGGCAGCTACTTTAGGAATATTCCAAATACCGGGAAGAGGAGCGCGTTCATATTCTCTAAAGGACTGTTTGGTAATATCACAGCTGGCAACAATATCTTCCGGCTTTGCATCATGATGGGCTTCACAATAACTGACGACGTGAACGATATCCGGCTCCATAAACATCTGCCAATAGGTAGTCATGGATAGATGACTTTTGGCTTCATCCAAATTGGGTGGAAAACTAGATAATCCACCTCTGGTCTCTTTGATAATATTGTAATCAAAGTGTCTAGTTAAAGGCTCGACAATCTCAAAGGCAGCTTTCATTTTAGCCAAATCGTTTAAAGGTTCTATTTCCGGAGGAAGGTCAAACATTAACTGCATAACGTAGTTTTTTAATCCCATTTTTAAGGCAACAACTCCACAAAGAATATGGTCTGCTACATACATATCATCCGAACATCTGCGCAGCTGCCATTGATGAGGGTCGTTGATTTCCAAGGGTTTATCAATGGATGCCCACCAACGCATAGTATTGAAATGTTCATTGATGCCGTCTAAAATAGAAAGCGGTCCTCTTCCGTCCAAACGATTGTAAAAAAAGATGGGCACTGCGGGGAAAGGCATATGCAGTGTTTCCTCAAATATTTTTGCCGCTTCTACCAGTTCATCGGTTCCGGAATAAATTCTGGTCATAGGCCAATTGCCGCATTTGGTTGCATCCTTGAGGGCTTTTAAATCTTCTCTGCTTCGAATAGGAGCTCCCCCTTCTCCATTACGGTATTTCTTGGGGTCTTCTTCTCCACGGTCAAATTTTGGTAAAAAGGCCTGGGTAACCTGGTCAGGAGCTAAAGAAATGATTTCCAAACACCCTGCTTCGCTTAAAACTTTTACGCCATCCATGGTAGGTTTAATGGTCTCTGCAGCTGCTCCGATATGGGCTCGAAGAATCGGTCTGCCTTCCAATTCACGCACCTGTTTAATTCTTTCTAACAAATCATCCGACCAAGCAATTTTTTCTTTGGCTATTCTGATTCGATTGCGGGCAAATACATCCAGTTCGGCCATGGTTACATAATCATCTACAATTAAATCAAAAAATTTTTGAAATTTTTCCTTATCCTTATAGTCTTCTGCAATCTTTTCCAAATTAAAATGACGGTCTTTATTGGGAGAAAATTTATCCTCTAAAATAGGTAGGCCGGTCATTGCTCTGACTAGGTTGGCCGCCAGTCTCAGACCTCCAAAACAATAGCGTATCCCGCTTTTTTTCGGTTCGAGTCCATATTTGTAAACTTTTTCTACTAATTCTACAATTATTTCATCAACATGCAGATCACCTAAGCGGTAGCAAAAAGATACTACTTCCGGTTTTGATTCTCTTATTTTATCTATAAGTTCATCGATGGAGACAGCAGGACCTAATTTTATGGCAAGATACCCTATTCCCATTGTTTCCATCCATTCCGCAAACTTTTCTACCCCTAAGGTGTGTACACATGGTTCTATGGAACAGTTTAATACTCTTCTTTTTATCGGTTTTTCCATTTTCTTCTCCTTTTACTATATAAAAAAAATTAAAAATTAAACAAATTAATAAACTATAATTTCTTCTAAATTCTTTATACCGTAATTCTGAGGAATTCGAGCATCTTTTATATCTTTTCCTTCTAAGAAACCTCCCTTTATATATTCTTTTCCCATCCATTGGCTGATGGTTAAAATAATTTCATCAATAACGGGGGTTTCCACTTCAGCCAGTTTAGCAATGAATTTGATAACGATTAAACCGAACGGTACATCTTCGGTTAAATAACGTGAATTAAAATCCGGTAAAAAATAATCATTCTCTTTTTTTACCGGTGCACGCAAACCCTGGTAAGCGCTGTTGGTATTAAAACAAGTCTGTATGGTGCTTTTATCTTCGATTGAACCTTCATAGGAATATATCAGCCAATCTTTCAAGCCTAAAACATGGTCTAAATTCACATTTTTATCCAAAGCTTTTATTTTTTCGGTTAATATCAGTATTTCATCACTCATCGCTTTTAATGTTTTGGCAATCTCTTTGGTTACTCCCTGGTAAAATAAAGGGATTGTTTCTTCTTGATAGGTTGCTTGTTCGTTGCCTTTAAATAGGCCGCACATGATCCCCGGGTGAATAATCTGCCCTACATTTGCCAGGGTGAGGGTTAACATATTTGGTAATGGTTCAATTTTTAAATCAAGTACTCGGGATAAGAAAGAGGCTAATTTAGGGGTAATTTTATGAGGAAATGCGGCCATTCCGACCGACTTTTTTTTACCTAAGATATTTACACTGGCGGCATATTCTTTTATTCGGCAAGCCCAAGGAAGAGTCTGCAAACCAAATATTTTTACTTCTTCTTTTTGATTATCTTTTAAAATCTTTAAAGCAGCATATTCAAAACCGCTTCGAGCCGGAATTGCACCTATAATTGCTTCTTCTTTTAAAAAGGGTACTATCTGTAGTAGTGTTTGTTCGTGGGCGAAAGCAGGTAACGGTATGAGTATTAAATCTGCTTCTTTGCATACTTCTTTGGCAAATTTGCTCACCTTATCCGGCCGGCCATATAGTTTTTTTTCTCCTATTGTTGCGGATAAAAATCCTTTCTTATCAATTAATTTTTGAAAATGATTAGCTTCATCTCCAAAGGGAAGAAAAAGATTGAGCTTGCCGGAAAAATGGTTTCGGATAATAGGAATCATGGCATGAGCAGCATTGCCGCCTCCGCAGATGGTAATTGTATTAATTTTCATACCGGCCTCTTTCTATTTATAAAAAATATCAATATTAAGCTGTAGTATTGTATCCACAAATTACATTCAACAAAATATTTTAATATTCTCTTAAATAATAAAATTCTTTACTCTTACTCATTTTTTATGTTTTAGAATAATCTTTGTATTATTTATTTAGAAAGTAGTACAAAAAAACAGTTTTTATGGTATACAGTATACCGTATATCATGATAATAGTATGATGATAAATGAAAGTCAAATATTTTATAAAAATTTTAATATTTTTTAGGAGTGCAGATTTTTTTATTTAAAAATGATGTTTTTATAGTATGAAATTAAAATAAGTTAAATTATTTTTTCATTTTTAGTTTTAATAACTTGGTCTTTTTAAAGAAGGAATTCTAATTTAAATGTTTTCTCTACTTTTAAAAAATAACAAGCTTGGAATGGAAATTTTACTTTCTTCTTAAAAATGAACCAGGCAAAGAAGAAGTTAACTCTCCCTGTTCTACAACTGGCTTACCATTCACCAATACTTCTCGAACACCTATTGGAAAACAATGTGGATTTTTAAAAGTAGCGCTATCAATAATTGAATCAGGATTAAAAATGACTATATCTGCAAAAGCTCCCGGCTTAATTTGACCTCTATTTTTTAATCCGATTTTAGATGCTGGCATATAGGTCATTTTACGAATAGCCTCAGGCAATGATATAACTTTCTCTTCTCGTACATATTTCCCTAAAATCCTGGGATATGTTCCGTAATAACGCGGATGGGGATGAGTATTGGTAAATTTGCCGTGAGGAGATACTGCTCTCCCATCTGAACCGATCATAACCAGGGAGTCTTTTAGAATCGTTTTAATATCTTCTTCTTTCATGCAAAAAATAATTAATTTTACATATCCCTCTTTTTCAATTAATAAATCTATTATGAGTTCTTCCGGTTCTATTTTTCTTATTATTGATAATTCATGGATACTTTTTCCTACAATAACTTCATTATTTTTTATCTTTGTATCAGCAATAATTATCCCTTCCCATCCCATGCCTTTTTCCGGGCCATTAAGATTATTTTTTATAAAGCGAGTTATTTCTTTTCGGTTTTCTTTTTCCAACAAATAATTTCTCCAATAGTTAATTCCTTTATAAACCATTTCTTTAGGTAAAAAATCTAAAATACTTGATCCCCAAGCCGGATAAGGATATTGATCAGCATTTATTTCAATGCCTCTTTTTCGTTCCTGATGAATCTGGTTTAATATTTCCGGCGCTTTTCCCCACCCTTCTTTAAAAGCAACTTTAAGATGGGCAATCTCCAAATTAACCTCGCTAATTTGAGCCACCTTAATAGCTTCCTCTAAAGAAGTAAAGACTTCTTTGCCATTTTCATTTCGCATATGAGTTGAATAAATTCCATTAAATCTTTTCACTACCTTACAGGCTCTGGCAATTTCTTCGACATCACAATATGAACAAGGAGGATATTCTAAAGCTGTGGAAATACCCCAGATGCCTGCTTCCATTTCTTTTTCTATTTGGTATAGTATTTTTCTTTGTTGCTCAGGCAATAATAGAGTAGGTTCATTTGAAAAACCTGAATACGCAATCCGCAATGTTCCATATCCCAATAAAGGTGCCAAATTAACTGAGATACCTTTTTTTTCAATTTCTTCGTAAAACTCATATAAGTTCTTCCAACGCCACTGTAATTTATCTTTCTTGCTTAGAGTAACGGTATTGGTAAAATAATCCATTAAGTCAGCAAAATAATTTTCATTAACCGGAGCAGGTGAAAATCCACACATTCCAACTACTTCCGTGGTAATTCCTTGCATTACCTTGCTTTCTGCTTTAGGATTATCTTTAATCGAAAAGTCAGT
>JAHIPR010000015.1 GCA_018903015.1 bacterium | reverse complement strand
TTAGTTAAAGAACCCAAGCTCGTTTTAGCAGATGAACCCACTGCAAATCTGGATTCTAAAAATGCTGCCGATGTAGTAAAGATTATGGTAAAGATGAATAAAGAATTAGGCACTACTTTTATCTTTTCTACCCATGACCCGATGGTCATGGAATATGCTCATAGGTATATCAATCTCAAGGATGGTATGATTTCCGCCGATGAAAGGAGGAAGTAAAAGGTGTTTAGTTTTAAACTTGGCTTGAAAAATTTAACCCGTCAAAAAAGGAGAAATGTCATTACAATTATGGTGATTGCCTTTGCATTTTTCGGTTATTTATTTATGGATTCTGTTATGGGCGGTATGGAAGAAATGTCTTTTAGTAATATAAAGAATTACGATACAGGGAATATTCAGGTGGTTCATCCTGAATACTGGGAAGACAGAGAAAAGCTGCCTTTAGAAAATTTAATTTATATAAACCAGGATACCTTAGACAACATAAAAAATACAAATGGTTTATTGGGAGTATCTCCTGAACTAAGATTTAAGGCCAACCTGAATAACGGGATTGATGAAGCAGCAGTCCTGGGTTTGGGTATCTCTCCCGAACAATACAAGAAAGTTTTTGCTACCCAAAATTATATCTTTGAAGGTTCGATGTTTGCCCCGGGTGAATCAAAAGCAGTCATAGGCGTAAAATTAGCCGAACTGATGGATTTAAAAATTAATGATTACATTACACTTCTTATCAGGACCAAAGAAGATACCTTTAATACCATCGATGTAGAAATTGCAGGTCTGTTTGAAGCGCCCAATCCAATCACTAATAATGGGGTTGTTTTTGTCCCTTTAGATATTGCTCAACAAGCATTAAACGTAGGTAATGGGGTTAGTCTGCTTGCCTTAAAAACAGCTTCCGGAGATGAGGATAAAATCATTAAAGCATTGACGGACGGTTTTAAAAATAAAGACCTGGATTTGAAAGCATATTCCTGGAGAGAACCCGCTGAATCAATCATCGCTTTAAGTACTGCCAAGAAGGGTGGAGCTGCGACTATCCTGTCAGTTGTTCTTCTTATTGGTATGATAGGAATTATTAATAATGTTATCCTGTCTGCCCTGGAAAGAACAGGGGAAATCGGTATGATGAAAGCTTTGGGAATGAGAGAGTGGGAGATTGTTTTTGTCTTTATGGTAGAGGCAACCGGTATAGGCATCCTTGGTGGATTAGCCGGATGTTTAATTGGATTTGCAGGAGTAGGTTTGATGGCGAAATACGGTTTTGATTTAAGCTATATGGGTGGAGATATGTCTGAATATGGCATTCCCATTCTCGATAAAATTTATGGAACCTGGAATTATCCTGCCTTCAGTTTCTTATTTATTTTAAGCGTTATCGTTGCACTGTTATCCAGTATAGTACCGGCATATTGGGCAGCACATAAAGATCCGGTAAAAGCAATCTACCATCGATAAGCCTGTCTGCGTGCGTACACGCACAGGTAGGGAGGTAAAAAATGAAATTTTTATGGAATTTAGCCAAGAAAAATCTATCGAGATCCAGGACTAGAACATCGATTTCTGCTATTGCTATTGCTATTGCTATTATTGCCGTGATCTTTGCTCGGGGGTTAATCAGCGGAATGATAGACTCTACCTTTGAAAATCATATCAATTATAAAGCCGGTCATATACGGATTATCGATGAGGAATATAAATTAAAAGAACGTCTTATGTCTTTAAATTATTCTCTGGATGGGTTTAATGGCAAAGGCTACCCAGAGATGAGTGAAAAATTAAAGTTAGTGGAAGGAGTGGAACAGGTTGTTCCGCGACTTAAATTCGGTGCTGCGGTTAGTATGGAGGATGAATTAGTAGGAATGATGGGCTGGGGAGTTGACCCTGCTGAAGAAATAGCATTTACCAGGATAGATGAAAAAATAATCGAGGGAAGAATGGTTGAGCTGGGTAGTAGAGAAATCGTTATGGGGGCCGGGCTACTGGAAAAAATAGACCGTGAAGTAGGGGATAAAGTCACCATTTTATATACAACCCCTTTTGGCTCCTTCAAAGGTTCTACTTTCCAGATTGTCGGGAAGGTTCATAGCGCTATACAGATGCTGGATGATACTATTTTCTATCTTCCTTTGGACCAAGCCCAGAGGATTTTGGAGATGCCTGGCGAGGTGACAGAATTACTTTTGATTACTTCAAATCAATATAAAGCAGCTTCGGTTTTACCCGGTCTCAATGAACTGTTTTCCCGGGAAGATGAATCCGGAAAATATATCTTGCAGGTTTGGAATAAGGATTATGAACTCATTGGGCTATTTGAAATTGTTACTAAAATATATAACTTTGTCTATATTTTTATCATTATGTTAGCCTGTTTTGTATTGGTGAATACACTGATTATGATTGTCAATGAACGTACCCGCGAAATTGGGATGATGAGTGCCCTGGGTTTGAGTAGTAGAGAAATATTGTATCTTTTTACCATGGAAGGAGCAATTATTGGCGTAATCGGTAGTACCATCGGTACCGTATTGGGAGGCATATTAACCAAAGTATTTTCCATTGTCGGTATCGACTATAGTGCGGCCATGGAGGGAATGTCCGGTGGAGACTTCTTATTAGAGTCAATTTTCTATACTGTCTTTAGTGCGGAGAATCTTGTTTATTGCTTTGTATTAGGGGTGGTTGTGGTTACTATTGCTTGTATCATTCCGGCAAGGAAGGCTGCTAAACTTGAACCAACCGAAGCCTTACGGCAAATTTAGCGTA
>JAHIPR010000165.1 GCA_018903015.1 bacterium | reverse complement strand
GGTTTTATCGTAAAAACCATAGTGACCAGTGATATGTCCAGGGAAATCGCCGACAGCTTCAATGTAGACACCTACGAAACCTTGACCGGTTTTAAATTTATCTGTAATATGGAAAAGAATGTTCAAGAAAAGGAAGGCAAAGAATTCCTCTTCGGCTATGAAGAGAGTATCGGTTACCTAACCGGAGATTTTGTGCGCGACAAAGATGCGGTTATTTCCGCCATGTTAATTTCCGAGATGACTGCCTATTACCATAAAAACGGACTCAATCTACTTCAAGCCTTGGACAATCTTTACCAAAAATATGGTTACTACGAAGAAGACCAGCATTCTATCTATCTGGAAGGTGCAGAAGGAGAGAAGAAGATGGCTGAGATTATGGAGGTCTTTAGAAAAGAAGCCCTCCGGGTTGAAGGTATGGAGATTATTCGAATAGATGATATTCTACTGGGTGAAAGTTATGATTTAAAATATAAAAAGACTACCCGGCTCGACTTGCCTTCCTCTAATGTCTTAAAAATTATATTTTCCGATGGCTCCTGGTATTGCCTGCGTCCATCCGGAACTGAACCCAAAATCAAGTTATATCTGTCTTTTCACGCCAAAACTAAAAAAGCAGCCCAAGAAAAACTAAATCTCGTAAAATCCACCATCTTACAAAAAATAAACTCCATAATCAAACCTAACTAGTTCAACACGGCACGCCGTGTCGCTACATTAACTGGCCCAACCGGGCAACTAAATAGTAGGACAGGCGGGACGCCCGTCTATTTTAAACGAGGTATTTCTCTTTTGAATTTACTAAAAACTAAAAACGAAAAACTAAAAACCATTTCTTCATCTCGTAACTTGCAACCTGTATCTTCTATTATGTATAAAAAAATAATTCTATTATTTTTAATAACAACTATAATTTTTGGATTAACTAATTCTTCAGCCGCTCTATTCGCAGCTGCTAAAGAAGAAGAAATAACCAGAGAAAACATCCTAAGCAAAATATCTCTCGCCACCCAATGGCTCGCCAAACAACAGCGACCCGACGGAAGCTGGCCTATAGTAACTCAAGATAAACGTTCCAGCGTGGTAGCTACCGGTCTTTTTGGCTTAGGGACATTTAATCAAACTTCCTTTTCTACCCCAAATATTAAAAATGCCTTATCTTTTCTTCTGGCTCATCAACACAATGCAGGGTATTGGGAAGCTACATCCTCTTTCACCTGGAATAAAGTGGAAGCCACCACTGCCGCCTTATATGGTCTTATTAGTGCGGGTTATGAAGGAAAGGCAGTAAAAAAGGCAGTAGAAAAGGGGATGGGTTGGCTTATAAAAAATCAAAATACTAATGGGAGCTGGAATGATGACTGTTGGGATACTTGCTGGGCTCTATATCTACTTTTATATTCTGGCTGCCAAATCTCTAATCCCGTCATTAAATCAGCCTCTCTCTGGCTGGTAAATGACCAAAGAGATGACGGTTCCTGGAAGACCAATCTTCCAAATTTAAAGCAATTTGAGCCTTTGTGGACTACTCCGCCTGCAATATTTACTTTAGCCCAAACAGGCCAACACCGGGAGACAATCATAAAAGGATTGAAATATCTGAGAAATGAGCAAAATAAAAACGGCTCTTTTGGACATCAAGATGCCTCCAAGACAGGTCTGGCATTATTGGCTTTTTCTTCTCTTTCTAATTATCAAGATTTAACAGGAGAGTATAAGTCATCAGCTGAAAGTGCAGTAAAATGGTTTTTATCAAACCAACGCCGTAGCGGCACCTGGCCCGGAGGTTTTCATCCTTTTGATATAATAGACACAGCTTTTTCTATCTGGGGATTAAATAAATTTTTAGAAATATTTTAAAATAAAAGCAGGATTTTTTAAAATATATGTCGAATATATATAAATAGCGTAAATAGCGGGGTCAGGTCTTCACATTTGACATAAGCTTGCTAGCTGCTTAATTTAAGATTAGCTTATGTCAAATGTGAAGACCTGACCCCTTCCAAAGAAGGGACATTAAATGGTGAAAAAAGACAATAACTTTATTCTTTATCCTATAAAGATTATGTTATTAATTTTAATCATTATTATTTTTTTTACTTTCCCTACAAAAACAATCTTAGCCAGTCCGCTCAACTATGTCCCTTTGGATCATTGGGTCTATACGGCAATTTCCCGCTTAGAAACTCTAAGGGCTTTTGACGGAAATGATTCCGTAGCCACCAACACTTTGCCTCTAACCAGAATAGAAATTGCTTATCTTATAGATACCGCTCTTTCAAATATACAAAAAGGAAAGATAGAATTTAAAGATTCAGATTTAACTTTAATGGAGAAATTAGTCCTGGAATTTCAAGATGAACTAACTTCTATAAATGTAAAAGTTATCTCTATAAATTCTGACACCGCCAGCTCCGCTACCACCACCACACACCCATCAGATAACTGGCTCTACGAGTCTTTAAATTATTTTGCACAACAAGAAAATATCATCTCTTCAAATCTTTCCCTCAGCCTTCTCAGTCCGCGAATGAGCAGAAAAGATATGGCCATCCTCTTGGATGAAATCATCTATCAACTCCAGACAGAACAAATTCAAATAACCAGCTTAACCGAACAAGACATAGAAAAATTAGAAGCACTTATAATAGAGCTAAATGATGAGCTGTCCGCCCAAGGACTAAAGATAGTAAGATTAAACAAGACCACAGTAATATTAGATAACCTTAAATCAACTCTAAAAATGAAGCCTTATTTTACTCAAAAAATAAATTTATTTTATCCTGAAAATATTAATTTAGAAAAATTGAACTTATTTTCTGAACTCGGAGCCAGGGTATCTGCCAGCATTTCCGAAAATACTGCCCTCTACCTTGATGCTTCTATTTATACTGAAGGAGAATCCCCCCTTCAAGTTCAACTAAATCAGGCATATATTGCACTAAAGTTACCCTCTTTTGAAATCCCGACCCCCTCCAATGCCCCGTTTTTTCCATCTTTGAGCAGTATAGAATTTCCCGCCCTTGATTTAATGGTGGGCAGAGATTCTATGAGATGGGGACCGGGTTATCAAGGCAACCTCATCCTTTCTAATAATCCTCCTGCCTTTGATATGATAAAATATTCGGGTACCATTGACTTAAATGATCTTTGGGAAGGTCTTGGCAAAATTAACTTTACCAAATTTTTCTCTTTACTCGACTCCTTAGATGGACAAAATAGATACTTTTCAGGCCAAAGATTAGAATATAAGCTCCTTGATGCCCTCACCTTGGGCTTATCCGAAACAGCAATAATATCTCAGGACTCAAGTATCTTATTTTATAATCCACTTCCTTTTATTCCACCTTATTATGTTACCTGGTGGATAGCAAGTATGTTAAGCCCGCAAGAGGTTAATTGCAATGTTGCTCTGGATGCAGAAATTAATTTGACCCGGAAGATTAAACTATATGGTGAATGGATGGCAGATGACTTTATATTTTTTCCTGAGGAAAATCCTTTCCCTAATCGCACAGGTTTTCTTGCCGGTGCTTATTTGGTCGACCCCCTTGGCACAAGTAATACTGACTTCCGAATCGAATACACCCATATAAATAATTATGTTTACTTTCCCACCCACCCCTGGCAAGATTACCTCTATCAGGGTGAATATATTGGACATCCTTTAGGGCCTGATGCTGACCAGCTCTATTTAGAGCTAACCCATCGTCTATCTGATAAATTTAATCTCTCCTTGAGTTATACCCATGAACGCCATGGCGAAGGGCAGGTAGGGATACCTTTGCCGTCTGATCCAGAAATTGCTAATGAAAATATTTTTCTTTCTGGTATAATAGAGAAACAGCAAGCGTATCAAGCAGAAATATCTTATACTATGTCTCCCCAGTGGGCACTATCAGCAAGCGCAACCTTAGAGAACATTGAAAATAAAGATAACACTTTAGGTGAAAACGAAAACAACACTTACTTTCAACTCGAACTAAACTATCAGTTTTAAAAAAGTTACGAGTTACGAGTTACAAATGTAGGGGCTCGATTCATCGAGCCCGCATCTTGCATTTTTCTTGACCGGTAGACTGGTAGACTGGCCGACTCATTATTCTTGCATTTTGTATTATCTGTAAACTGTAAACTGTAAACTAAAAACCATTTCAAAGGAGTAACATTATGATAAACAGAAACAAGAAAAATCTGAATTTTGTTTTTTTTACTCTATTATTTTTTACTCTAATTTTTGCCTTCACTTTTTCATCTTTTGCAAATGAGAGTTCTCCCAACTATTACACTCTTGGCCCAAATGATGTC
>JAHIPR010000164.1 GCA_018903015.1 bacterium | reverse complement strand
ACATGGATCCGATCCATCAATCTTAGGGGCTAACCAACATATTATATATATTGGAAAAAAAATTTCGTAATGAGTAATGTCTAACAACGGATTAGTAAAACCGCAGGATGTTAGACGAAATACCACCGCCTTTTGGATAGGTAAAAGTTACGCCAACCCTAACGGGATGGCAACGCCAGAAACACCCGGAACGTTATCCGCCATCACTTTAAGAGGAGGTAATGAAAGATGAAGGATTGGAAAGGTGGTATAATTGCTGAGGGGTTAAGTGATCCAACGATTATCAACAAATTTTCCGTTTACAAAGCAACGATTACCAAGGGCAATATGCTGATTGATTACAAAGGAAATATCGGAAGATGGCATGGTTATGAAGTAAAATATTCAAGAGAAGAAATTAATGCCTTACGAATACCGAAGACATTAGGCAAAGTTACTCCCTAGGAGGTTTGATATGACTGATATTATCATCAGAAAAGCAAAGGAATCCGACCTGTTAACAATTGGGAAGTTGACGCTTAAACTCATCGAAGCTATGGGAAATACCGAAGGTATTAACATTAAACTGATTGCTGAGAACTGTCGAAATCTTTTAAGTGAGGCTAACTCTTATATTCTGGTTGCAGAGATAGAAGGAATCATAGCCAGGTTTGTCAACTTTACGACTCGTAAGACAATTTTGCATCGTAGTCTCTCCGGATTAATTGACGAGCTTATCGTCGATAAAAATTATCGTGGTAAGGGCGTTGGTAAGCAACTGTTATCAAGTGCTATTAAAAAGAGTCGTAAACTCGTATGCTGTGAAGTTGAGGTTAGCACTGAGAAGACAAATACTAAAGCGAGAAAATTCTACAGACAATGTGGGTTTACGGAGCGTGGCGTGCTTTTTGAAATAGATTTGTGATTATTGTGATTATAAGGTTGTGGATAACTTCACCTAACGGAGCATATCTGGCTAACTGCCTTTGGTGCGCCGCTCAAATCCAGCTTGACAGCGGATTTTAGATACGCTTGGAACATTATTTGCAATGTAGCTCATATTATTAAAGGTAAATCTGAGGTGAGATAATTTTATGATTAATTTATTAATTAAAGTTGGCATTATATGTCCTTGCAATATTGAATATCAGAGCTGTAAAGAGATATTAAAGTTGCATAATGAAACTGAATTAGCAGGCAGGTTAATTTCATCAAGAAAAGAAAAAGATGTAGAAGTAATAGCGGTACAAGCAGGTCCAGGAAAAATACATTGTGCTTCAGCAAGTCAATTGATTATTGATAAGTTTGAACCTGACTTTATATTTGATGTTGGCGCTTCCGGATCTTTATCAGAAAAATTAAGTATTAATGATATTGTTTGTGCTGAGTATTCATTTGAATATGATGTCTGCTCAGGTGATGATTTAACTAAAATGCCAGATGATTTAAAGACAAGTACAGTACTAAGTAAAATTTCTTCTAAGGAAGTACTAAAAGAATTTTCGAATTGGGCTTGGGAAACGATGGGAACTATAATAAAGGTTGGTAATGTTGCCAGCGGGGAAAAGGATGTAAACAATAAAGAACTTCGTCAGGAGTTAAACCATAAATTAGGTGCCATTACCTGTAATTGGGAAACTTCCTCAGTCTTAAAAATAGCACAACTAAATGGGATAAAAAGTTTTTCTTTCCGGGTGATAACAGATAATGCTGATGAGGAGATGGAGAATGATTTAAACGCAAATTGGGGAAAGGCACTTGAAATTATGAATAAGGCATTGAATAAATTTATTTTTGAAGGTTGGGTTAATAAAATTTGATTTTATTTTATTTTATGTTATAAAGAAAGTAAGTGATAGATAATGAATTTAAAATTAGAAATTCTAACTGAAGATCATGCAAAACAAATA
This sequence comes from bacterium, assembly GCA_018903015.1. The sequence continues at coordinate 6,024 of JAHIPR010000164.1, read as the reverse complement.
TGTTGTTGGAAATACGAAGAAATTTATTCTATTTATAATTATCCGGATTGGGATACTCTAAACCAACAAAGATGGGGGATAACAATAGAGGAGAAAAGAAAGAATGAATTTACTGCCGTTATTGATGAGAGTAATAATTTATGTGGATATATAAGATTTATAGAAAATAAGGATTTTGTTTTGGTTGGATTGGGATTAAAGCCTTCATTATGTGGGCAAGGTTTAGGCAATATCATTATGGAATTGCTAAAAAATGAGTGCAAAAAGAGGTATGGCAGTAAAAAGATTGCTTTAGAAGTCCGTTCTTTCAATAAACGAGCAATCAAATGTTATGAAAAGGCTGGTTTTGAAATAACCGATGTTTACCAAAAGGATACTTTAATAGGCAGCGATGAATTTATAATGATGGAATATAAATGATGAAATAATATTTAAAAGTTTTGATATTTAAGTCAGGTGACAGTTTCTTAATTTAGGTAAATTCGTTATAAATACTATTGAAATTTTTTAAAGTGAGGGTTATAAAGAGATGACTATAAGAAAAGTTGATACAGATTTTATCAGAAAATCATTTACCACAGAAAAAACAGTTTCAGATTACGCAAAAGCAGTTAGTGAAGTTGGACTTTGGGAATCTGAAAAGATGATGATTGAAAAATATTTTAATCCGGAAAACCGAATTTTAGATATCGGATGTGGTGCAGGGAGAACAACCATAGGGCTCTACAAGCTTGGTTATCATTTGATAGAAGGTTTGGATTTATCGGAAGCGATGATAGTGCAAGCCAGAAGAATCAGCAAAAATTTGAATTATAATATAAGTTTTAGGGTGGGAGATGTGGCTTGTTTAGATTATGATGATGAAACCTTTGAGGTAGCACTATTTTCCTTTAATGGGATAATGCAGATACCGAGAAAGGAAAATCGCATAAAGGTGTTAAAAGAGATAAAGCGCATATTAAAACCTGAAGGATATTTCTTGTTTACCACTCATGACCGCGATAGCGGTAAAGAGTATGAATCATTTTGGCAAGAGGAGAAGAAAAAATGGGCATTGCATATACAAGATAAAAGTTTACACGAATTTGGAGATAAGATTATAAAAATGGAAGAGAGAGACATTTTTCTTCATTTTCCCACCAGGGAAGAAGTAATTTCAAGTTTGCAAGAAGAAGGATTTATCTTAATAGGGGGGGTTTCACGTTCAGAATTGTGTGAAGAGTCAGAAGAAGTAAAGAAGTTTTCCACTGATTGCGTATTTTGGTTGGTTCAAAAGCCTTAGATACAATGTCAAGGGGTCTGCCGTCCCCTTGACATTGTAATAATCTTGAGATGCTATGAGTATGATGAAAATTAAAGAAATTAAAGCAAAAACGATAATTGTGAAAACAAATTTACCAGATGAAGATTTTGTTATAAACCCCTATGTTGGATGTACGCATGGCTGTAAATATTGTTATGCAAGATTTATGAAAAGATTTACAGGTCATACCGAACTATGGGGTTCTTTTGTTGATATAAAAAATAATGCTCCTGACTTGATTCCAAAAAATACAAATAAATACAGGGGGAAATCCATAACAATTAGTTCTGTTACCGATCCCTACCAACCAATTGAGGGAAAATATAAACTCACCAGAAAAATTATTGAAAGACTTACACCACTTCAGCCACATTTAAATTTGATTACCAAGTCAGATTTAGTAGTTAGAGATATTGATTTATTTAAGCAATTTAAAAATTGTATTGTAGCTCTTTCTTTTTCAATTACAGACGAAAAACTAAGGAAACAAATAGAGCCTCTATCATCTCCAGCGGAACAAAAAATAAATGCTTTGAAAGAGCTCCATAAAGCGAAAATACCCACAGCCCTTTTTATCTCTCCGATCTTTTCACAAATAACGGATTGGGAAAAAATAATCAATCAAACCAAATCTTTTGTGGATGAATATTGGTTTGAAAACCTAAATCTATATCCCTCTATCAAAAGTGAAATTTTTAGATTTCTTAGAAAGAATAGGCCAGAACTTATTGAAATATACAAAAATATCTACTCAAAAAATAGCGATTACTGGAATATTGAGGAAAATAAAATAAAAGAATTCTGTAAAAAGAATAAAATTAGTTGTAAAATCTATTTTCATCATAAGAGAAAAGATACTTGAGATGACAGGGGACAACGGTCATTTGTCATTTTTTTGGTCAAATGTAACATCCTGTTGAGACCAGAACCCATTTAAATAAAGAAATATTTGAGTTCCTTAGAATGTTTAAAGTTTTAGAACAAGATAGCAAGGTTACCTAATAACGGAAAGTGCCCGGAGATTCAATTTAGAAAGAAAAATCTCGTCACTTCATGAAAAGGGCGGGATTTACTTTTTAAAAAATTGTTATATTTTATTTGTTTTATCTATAAAAATACTATAAAATTAATAGGTATGGAAAAAATAATTTAAAGGTGAGATGATATGAAGAAGAAAGAATATGATGTTATCATTATTGGTGCAGGACCGGCCGGGATTTTTACCGCTCTTGAGCTGACCAGGAAAAATAATCTTTCAGTATTGATATTAGAAAAAGGAAATGAGATTGAAAAAAGAGAGTGCCTGATGAGAAGTAAAGGCGGCGGATGTTTTCATTGTTCTCCCTGTGCAATAATTTCCGGATGGGGAGGAGCCGGAGCCTTTAGTGACGGTAAATTAAATTTATCTACCGAAATCGGAGGACAGTTAGATAATTATATTGATAAGGACAAAGTAGCTGAATTAATTAAATATGCTGATGATATTTATCTCGAATTCGGAGCAGATAAAACTGTTTACGGTACAGAAGAAGAGAAGATAGATATTCTCAAAAAAGAAGCTTCTTTGGCAAAATTGAAATTAATACCTACCAGAATCAGACATTTAGGGACAGAAAAATGTGTAGAAATATTAAAGAAGATGCAGGATTACTTAAAGCATAAAATTGATATTAAAACCGATACCAAAGTCAAAAAAATATTGATGGACAAAGGAAGGGCTATAGGAATTGAGACGAAAAAAGGCGAAACAATAAAAGGAAAATATATAGTGGTTATGCCGGGGAGAGCAGGTTCTGAATGGCTGAAAGAGCAGGCAGAAGCTCTAGATATAAAAATAGCTAATAATCCGGTAGATGTTGGAGTAAGAGTCGAAGTTCCGGCCATTGTCATGAAGCGTTTAACAGACGCAGTATACGAATCAAAATTAGTCTATTACACTCAGATGTTTGATGATAGAGTTCGTACTTTCTGTATGTGTCCTTACGGGGAAGTGGTTACTGAATTTAGTGACGGTATCACTTCGGTAAATGGACACAGTTATCAAAAGCACCGTACTGATAACACTAATTTTGCTGTATTGGTCAGTACCCATTTTACCGAACCTTTTAAAGAACCGATTGCTTACGGAAAATACATTGCGCATCTGGCTAATATTTTAAGCGGAGGGGTGATTGTGCAAAGATTGGGGGATTTGGAGTTAGGCAGGAGATCCACACCGGACAGACTTACACACTCTATAGTCAATCCCACTTTAAAAGAAGCTACTCCGGGGGACCTCAGCTTTGTCCTGCCCTATAGAATACTTTCCGATATCCTGGAAATGCTAAAAGCTATGGATATAATTGCACCCGGAGTCTATTCCAAGCATACCCTCTTGTATGGAGTAGAAGTAAAATTTTATTCTTCACGCTTAGAACTTTCCGACTGTTTGGAGACAAAAGTTACCAATCTGTTTGCTGCCGGTGATGGTGCCGGTATAACCCGGGGGCTTATTCAGGCCTCTACCTCAGGAATTATAGTAGCTGATGAAATATTAAAAAGGGGAAATAAAAATAAGTAAATTATGAAAATACTTTTAACTAATGACGATGGAATATATTCAGAAGGGATTCAAATTTTAAAAAAGCAATTAGATAATATTGCAGAGGTTACAGTCATTGCTCCCGATAGGGAAAGGAGTACTATAGGCCATGCTATGACTCTACGTAAACCTTTGAGAATTAGGAAAGTAAAAATAAACGGTGATTTTTGGGGATTTTCCTTAGACGGCACACCGGCGGATTGTGTCATTATTGGCTTACTGGAAATTATGAAAGACGAAAAGCCCGATTTAATTGTATCAGGAATTAACCGGGGACCGAATCTGGGTGATGATATTTTCTATTCTGGTACAGTTTCGGCAGCAGTGGAAGGAGCGATGAGGAATGTTCCATCTTTAGCTGTTTCCATAGCCGGTTTTGAAGACTTTAAATTTGAATCGGCAGCCTTATTTACAAAAAAAATAGCTTCTAATCTGATGAAAAATAATTTACCCCCAAATTTAGTCTTAAATGTTAATTTTCCCAATATCGATTGTGAAGAAATTAAAGGGGTAGAGATAACCAGACACGGTAAAAGAGTATATCAGAATGAAGTGAAGATAATACATGACCCTCAGGGGACTACCCATTATTGGTTGGGAGGAGAGCTGCCAGAAGGAAATATAGAACCCGATACTGATTTTGAAGCAATTAATAATAATAAGGTGTCTATAACCCCGCTTTCTTTAGATTTAACCAATTATCAGATGATGCCTAAAGTCAAAGATTGGGCAAAAAAATGGAATTTTAAATAGAAGATTATAGTTCGGAGAAATAAAAGAGATGAATGAACAGATATATTTAATTTTAATTTTGGTTTTTATAATTTTGGTACTTTCCAGATTTATAGTAAGGCTTTACCACACTGATAACTCGAAAGTCAAGGGAGCAATCTTTTTTTTTCGCATGCTGCTCGGATTCTTGATAGCTATACTCGTTTTTGTTATAGTAGAAACGATAAGGGGTAATCATGTTGTAGAACGTTTTTTCGGAAGTTAAACAGCGAATACTAATATAAGAAGAAGTGGTTTTTATGGATTTTGAAAAAGTACGGGAAGAGATGATAAGGTATCAGATAAAGGGAAGGGGTATCAGAGACGAAAGGGTTCTTTCAGCTATGAGCAGTATTCCCCGAGAAAAATTTGTCTTGGAGGGAGAAAAAGATAATGCCTATCTGGATTGTCCTTTGTCCATAGGTATGGGGCAGACCATCTCTCAACCTTTTATGGTTGCCTTAATGACTCAATGCCTTTCTCTTAAAGGTTCGGAAACTGTTTTGGAAGTGGGAACCGGTTCAGGTTATCAGGCGGCGATTTTGTCTAAATTAGCTAAAATGGTTTACAGCATAGAACGCTTTAGTCTGCTGGCAGATAGAGCGGAAAAAATACTGAAAGAATTAGAAATAAAAAATGTTAAAGTAATCGTAGAAGACGGGAGCAAGGGCTTGGAGGAATATTCTCCTTATGATGGCATTATAGTCACTGCGGGTGCTCCGGAAATACCGAGAAGTTTAATAGATCAATTAAATGAAAAGGGAAGAATGGTAATCCCTGTAGGCAATTCTTTTTCTCAGGATCTCCTGCTGGGGATTAAAGAAAAAGGTAAATTAAAAATATCAAATTATGGTGGATGTGTTTTTGTCCCTTTAGTGGGTAAATATGGTTGGTAGCAATAAAAAATGGAGCGGGAAACGGGGTTCGAACCCGCGACCTTTGGCTTGGGAAGCCAACGCTCTACCACCTGAGCTATTCCCGCAATTATTTTGCCTCAGATATTATACCTAAATATTGATAAATTATCAACTAATTTATAGTAAAAGTATTGCGTATCGTATATCGAGTATCGCGTGAAGAGAATTAGGATTCAGGAGGTAGGGCAGAGGCACGATGTATCGTGCCCACAGGTGATAGAGGACAAAGAAGAAAAGTTTGCGCACTAATGTAGTGAAAATATGTAAGAAGTAAGAAAAAACAAAAATAAAAGGAGTGCAATTTATTGAAATATTATCCAAAGAAGAAAAAGAACGGTAAGATAAGAAAAATATTGTTATCTTTAATAATAATAATTGTTGCAGTTAGTTTGGTTGATGCCGTTGATCTATATAAGAATAGAAATAAAATACTCCCCGGAATATCTGCTTTT
>JAHIPR010000163.1 GCA_018903015.1 bacterium | reverse complement strand
GGGATGAAAAAAGATATCCCGGATAAGGGGATTAATTTTTCAGGAGAGTGGTTCCAAGGGAAAAAAGACAGTCAGGGTAAGGAAATTCTTTGTTCCCACAAGAATGCAAGATACACCCTTAGGTTAAATGAGCTGAACAACATTGATTCCAGGGCCAATGATCCTGGTGGGGTACCGGTAAAAGCTATTTTTTATGGAGGAAGGGATTCTGATACTACTATACCCATAGTGGAATCACTTACCTGGGCACATGGTGTTTTTCTGGGAGCTACAGTTGAATCTGAAACCACTGCCGCAACACTTGGTGCCCGAGGAGTGAGGAAATACAACCCGATGGCTAATCTTGACTTTATTTCCGTGCCGCTGGGAACCTATATAGAAAATCATCTAAAATTTAGTAAAGATCTTAAGGTAATTCCCAAAATCTATGCTACTAATTATTTTTTGAAGGATGAAGCTGGCAAATATGTAAATGGGAAAATGGACAAAAGAGTATGGTTTCTCTGGGCCGAGGGAAGAGTTTATGATGAATACGAAGCGATTGAAACCCCAGTGGGCCGAATACCCAAATACGAGGATTTAACAACATTATTTTTTCGCGAACTGGGTAAAGATTACACAGAAGTCGAATACATTCAACAGTTCTCCCTAAGGGTGGTAAAGTACTTAGAGAAGATGGAGAGGATGAGCAAGATATTTGAAAATAATAAGATGCCCGATGCCTTTACTAAAGAGTTAAGAACACAAACTGAAAGATTAAGGGAAATAAGAATAAAATTTGGAGAGGACACAATTTCTCCTTTTCAATTTTTAGATATATAAAATAAGTCAATAATAGATTTTAGCATTTTAAAAATAACTACAGAAATTTAAATAAAAAAAAGTGGGGAGGTGGAGAAATCCGCCCCACTTTAAGAACTAACTGCCCATCTTTACTTTTATCTTCATATCATACTACACATGATTACTTCAAAAAATATTTTTAAATTTTTTTCAAAAAAAGAAGGATTTTTTTAAATCTGTGTAGTATAATAAATGGTATTTAAAAATAAGACACTGTCTTGTATAATGAGACAAAATGTGAAAGTAGAATAAATTAGAGACCATGAGTAAAAAACGTTCAGATTACTATATACAATCCATAAAGCGAGCTATTCAAATTTTAAATTTTTTCACCCCGCAAGAGAAAGAATTGAGCATAACCGAATTGAGTAAAAAATTAAATTTGCACAAGAGTACAATACACCGTATTTTAGTGACTTTGGAAGACGAAAGTTTAGTAGTAAAAAATCAAATTACCCAGAAATACCGCCTGGGTATAAAATTATTTGAATTAGGGCATCTTGTGCAAGACCAGATGGAAATAAGGGCTTATGCTCTCCCTATTATGAAAGAGCTTGCCCAAAAAACTGAAGAAAGTGTTGATTTAAATATTCTTTCAGATGGGAAAAGAGTCAGTATTGAAAAAATTGAAAGCCCTCATGATGTTCGACGGATTATACAATTGGGTAAAAGCTTACCCTTGCATTGTGGTGGTTCAGGAAAAGCTTTGTTGGCTTTCTTGCCAGATGAAGAGATTGACAAGATTATACAGAAAGAAAAATTCATTCCTTTTGGCCCAAATACTATTACCGACCCTACAAAATTAAAAGAGCATTTAAAAGAAATTAGAAAGAATGGGTATGCAATCAGTTTTGAAGAGAGAATTTTGGGGTCTGCTTCTGTAGCAGCGCCAATTTTAGATTATAAGGGGAAAGTTGCTGCTTCTTTAAGTATTTCCGGGCCTACTACCCGTTTTACTAAAAAGAAGGTTCCCATGCTCATTTCTTTAGTAAAGGAAGCTGCCAAGAAAATTTCAATTTCACTTGGTTATCATATAAACATCTAAAATAAATTCAATTGTATTTTAAAAAGAAAAGAAAGGATTAGATAATGAAGAAAAAAGGTAACGAAGATAGTTTTTTAAAAGAGTTATCTATACCAGAACTAAAAACAAAAGATTTATTATTATTTGACCAAACCGATAAACCATTTTTAATCTTGTATCTGTTCATATTTATTTTTGGCATCATTCTGACAGTAATAAGCATATAAGGGAAGGGAGAATAAAAAACAGCAATGTCTACACAACTAATTATACTTATTGTTTATTTTGCCTTTATAATATTCCTGGGAATATTAGCCATGAAAAAGGTAAAGGGTTCTGAAGACCTCCTGGTTGCTGGTAGAAATTTGGGGATGATGTATGTCTCCGTTTCTATTGCTGCTGAATATATGGGAGGATTGGGTACTATTGGAACTGCGGAAGTGGCTTTCAATCAGGGGATGGGAGTAATTTGGTATCATATTGCCTCTGCGTGTGGTTTAATGCTTTTTGGTCTTGGTTTTGCTCATTATTATCGAAAATATAATGTAATTACTGTTCCTGAATATTTATATTATCTTTACGACATAAAAACCTGGAAAGCAGCATCAGTTTTGAATGTAGTGGGATACTGGCTTTTTACTATAATCCAGATGACTGCAATGGGATCTTTGGTGGCCAGCGTAACCGGATTTGATTTAAGATGGAGTGCCTTGATTTGTGGGATAGCTATGACCATTTACCTATTAGCAGCTGGAATGTGGTCAGTTGCTTTTACCAGCGTAGCATTTATGATAACTATTGGAACTGGTATACCTCTGGCTTTTTGGTGGGTTATGAAACACGAGATACCATTACTGGCAACTTCCGGCGGGATAGCAGGTTTTGCTGGTTTAGCCAATGCACTTTCAGCTGCAGGACTTAATGCTGAGCATATGTTGAGTCCTTTTAGTTTAGGATTTATGGTAATTTTGGGATATTTCCTGGGAGGGGTATTAGGTATACCTGCCGCCCAGGCCACCATAAATTTCTCTTTTGGTGCTCGTAATTGGAAAGTAGCCAGACTTGCTCCTGTTTTAGCAGCTATATTAATCTTACCCTTAAGTATCTGGACAGGTTCTATGGGTTTATTTGCTCGGGCAGCAGGATTAACTACCAATCCAAAGCTTGCTTTGGGAGCAACATTAATGAACATAAATCCCATAATTGGCGGTATCGGAATAGCCGGGATTTTTGCTGCTCTTGTCTCCACGGTTGCTGGTATATTATTTGGTTGTGCTTCTATTATGGCCAAAGATGTTTGGCAAAGATGGCTTCACCCGGGGACAGATGATAAATATTTAGCCAAATGGACCAGGTTGTGGATTCTTATCATTGGAGTAAGCTCTGCTTTTGGGGCAATGACTTTACCTAAAATATTACACCAAGCCTATTTTGTCTATTCTATAAGAAGCGCTTTAATGATTTGTGTGGCTTTCGGTCTTTGGTGGAAAGCTGCTCATCCCAATGCAGCCTTCTGGAGCATGATAGTAGCCTTAGTAGGTGGCACTATGTATCAATTTAATATTCCGATTGATTTCCAAGCATTTTTTCATTTACATATAGCCATATGGTGTGGCTTATTAAGTTTTATCACTTTTATAATAATAAGTTTATTTTCTAAATGGACTTCTCGGACTGCAAGCGAACTTCCACCAGTGGTTCGCAACTAAAGATAAGGAGAAATAATAAAATGTACACCTATCTTTTTCCAGAATTTCTTAAATTAGATTTAATTATATGGGGCTTACTAATAATTGTTTTTGCGATGTTTACTCGATATATTCATAAATTACCTGGGGATGCAATTATGAAGTGCAAGGCAAAGGCAATCGAAAATAAAAAGAGATTAGGAATTAAAATTTATAAGATCTAACTCCTATCTTTGATGCTTAGGTATAAAATCTGCTGTATTCATAAATTAGGAAAAAAGAAATAAAAAAATAGGAGAATTTATTTGCTATGAATTATATTTCAATTATTTTTACAGTTAATCCAGGAGCTACTTCTACTAAATGTGCTTTATACCAAGTTGTAGATAAGGGAATAAAAGAGGTTGTATCAGAAACTATTGAACATCCTGATAGAATTATTGCCCAATTCGAAACCATTGCTTTTCAACTTGATTATCGAGAAAGATTGGTTCGACAATTTATTGATGATTTTTTACCAGAAAATACAAATATTGTTGCTTGTGCTGGTAGAGGAGGGATGCTTACCCCAGTTCCCAGTGGAGTAATTAAGCTAAATGAAGAATTGGTAGATTTTTCTTTAAATCGTCCTGTCTATCAACATGCTTCTAATTTAGGGGCACCTTTAGCTTATCGGGTAGCCCAGACTTATAAAGTAGATGCTTTTATAGTTGATCCGGTGTGCGTTGATGAATTGACACCGATAGCCCGAATCTCGGGCAGTCCAGATTTTCCCCGATTTAGTTTTGTCCATGCTCTTAATATACGAGCGACTGTTCGTAAACTGAGTGAAAGGTTAGGTAAAAAATTTGAAGATATGAGGTGTGTGGTTGCACATTTGGGAGCAGGCTTTTCGATAACTGCTTTTGATCGGGGTAAGATGATAGATAATGATAATCGAATGGAATCTGCACCATTCACACCTGAAAGAGCAGGAGGAGTGCCCCCGATTCCCTTAGTTAAGGCATGCTTTTCAGGCAAATATACCCAGAAAGAACTGCTGAAAAAACTTTACGGAGAGGGAGGGGTATATGCCTATTTAGGAACTAAGGATATGAGGGAAATAGAACAGAGAGTAAAAAATGGGGAAGAATATACTACACTAATTTATAATGCAATGATTTATCAGATTTGTAAAGAGATTGGAGCAATGGCATCTGTAATGAGCTTTGATGTCGATGGGATTATTATTACTGGCGGATTAGCAAAAGATGAAAATTTAGTAAATGAAATCAAAAAGAAAGTCCATAAAATAGGAAATATTTATATATATCCTGGAAGCAATGAAAACGAAGCGTTGGCCCAGAGTGTTTTAAGAGTGCTTGAAGGAGTAGAGAAGTTTATGACCTGGCCAGTAAGTGTAAGCAGGAAAGAAAAGAGGTAAAAGAAAAATGTCTATAAGAAATTTTAAAGAATTAAAAGAGGCAGTTATGAAATTAAAGCCGATGAAAGTGGTAGTAGCTGCCGCAGAAGATGAAAGAGTAATTGGTGGAATAAAGTTAGCAAAAGAATTAGGGATTGTGAAGTTCCCAATTTTAACGGGAGAATTAAAAAAGATAACAGAAATTATTCAATCATTAGGAGAGGATATAAACGAATATGATATTCGTGAAGCTTCTGATGCTACAGAAGCAGCTCGCTTGGCAGTCAGCACTATAAATAATAATGAAGCACAAATTTTAGTAAAAGGAAGATTGGAAACTGTCTATTATCTTAAAGCTATTCTTGATAAAGAGAATGGAATTAGGGCTTCAGAAGTCCTTTCTAATCTTACTATGTTTGAGATGGAGAGTTATCATAAATTTATTGCGGTTACCGATAACGCAATTATTCCTTTTCCTACACTTTTAGAAAAGAAAGTTATTATTGAAAATACTAAACCTTTGTGGACCTCCCTTGGTATTGATAAGCCAAAAGTGGCAGTATTGGCAGCCATTGAATTGGTTAATCCAAAGATGGATGCTACTGTAGATGCTGCTTGTTTAGCTAAGATGGCAGAAAGGGGACAAATAAAAGGATTTAGCGTGGATGGTCCCCTATCATATGATATTGCTATCAGTTTAACCTGCGCTCAAGGTAAACATATAACTGATTCTTTAGTAGCCGGAGATCCTGATTTACTTCTCCTTCCAAATTTAGAAGCAGCTAATATATTGGGCAAGAGTTATAAGTTTCATGGTAAGGCTGAATCAGGAGGATTAATATTGGGGGCTAAAGTTCCAGTAGTTTTAAATTCTCGCTCAGACTCTGCCGAAAGGCGCTTGAATTCAATGTTAATGGCACGGGCGATTGCTGAAGGACGAATTTTGGTTTAAGAAAATATTATTTTAATCTTATAAGAAATAGAGGCAAGAAATGGTTAAAATTCTCACAGATCGTAAATTATGTAAAAAATGTGGTATATGTGCTGCTTTTTGTCCCAAAAAAGTTTATTCCTTTAATGAATTAGACGGTCCCCAGGTTGAGAGAGAAGAGGATTGTATCACTTGCGATAAATGCGTGATAATGTGTCCGGAAATGGCAATCGAGATAATTGATAGGAAGGAATTAAAGAAATGAATGACACGAAAAAAGGAAAAAGAGTTTTTATGCAAGGAAACATTGCTGCTGGAGAAGGGGCAATAGCAGCAGGGGCAAGATTTTTTGCCGGATACCCCATAACTCCTTCTTCGGAAATTGCACAACATGCTTCAATTAATTTACCCAAAGTTGGAGGTACTTATATACAGATGGAGGATGAGATTGGCAGTATTGGTGCAATAATTGGAGCAAGTATGGCTGGAGCAAAGGTTTATACAGCAAGCAGTGGTCCCGGCATCTCTTTAATGAATGAGAATATTGGATTAGCCTGTATGGTTGAAGCACCTTGTGTGTTAATTAGTGTTCAAAGAGCTGGTCCCAGTACAGGATTAGCAACTAAACCTGCCCAGGGTGATTTTTATCAAGCCCGTTGGGGTACTCATGGCGATCATTCAATAATTGCATTATCTCCTGCTACAGTTCAAGAATGTTTTGATCTTACTATTAAAGCTTTTAATTTTGCTGAACGTTTTAGAACCCCCGTTTTTGTGTTAATGGATGAAATAGTAGGAAAAATGTATGAAACAATTGATATACCAGATATTGAAGAAATTAAAGTTGAGAATCGTAAAATGGCTGCCTGTCCTCCGGAAGAATTTAAATCCTATAATTTTGGTGAAGATTTAATACCTCCCTTTGC
>JAHIPR010000014.1 GCA_018903015.1 bacterium | reverse complement strand
ATGGCCTATATCTATAAAAAATTTTTTAAGGCCGCTGTTTTTCAAACACTCCACTGCTAAAGCAATAACCTCTGCATCTGCCTCTTTACTATTTACTCCTATTAACTCTACTCCTGCCTGATTAAATTCTTTTCGGTTCCCTGTTTTAAGATCATCATACCTAAATACATTCCCTAGGTAATACAATCTCGATGGTTTTGGTTCCAGTTGCATTTTAGTCGAAGCTACTCTGGCAATAGGGGTGGTCATCTCCGGGCGAAGGGCAACAATATTTCCTTTTCGGTCAAAAAACTTGATCATCTCCTTTTCCATAATTGACCCTGCGCCCTTAGCTAACATTTCATAAAATTCAAAAGTAGGAGTAATTATCTCTTGGTAGCCCCATTCGGCAAAGACCTGACTTATTTTATTTTCTAAAAATCTTCTTTTGAAAACTTCTTCTGGTAGTAAATCATTTAAACCTTCAGGAATATTCATCTACAATTACCTCTCTCTTAACTGTGGGCACGATGCATCGTGCCCCTACCTCTTAATCCTAATTTTCTTCACACAATACTAACGATTAATTTAATTTTCATTCTTTAATACGTTAAAGTATTAATGAGATAAATTTAGAGAAATTTTAACATTGTTTATAAATTTTGTCAATAGCAGAATTTACAGAATTATTTTTCCCCCACTTTCTCACATTGGCGCTTTATGATATAATCGTTTAATGAAAAAATCAATGAATTGCTGTAAGGAGTAATGATGGTTACCAGAAAAAATTTCGGGCGTACCTGGTGGGGGAATGCCTGGATAGAAGCAATGGCACGAATTGATCATGACACCAACCGCTTGCCCAGAGGCAGAAGTTATGCCAACGGTGGTAGAGTACAAGAGATTCAGATTTGTAACGGTATTGTGGAAGCAAAAGTAAAAGGTAGGCAACGAAAACCTTATCAAGTAACAATTTACTTGCAAAAATTTACCCCGGAACAATTCGCGAAAATACAATCCTGTATCGCCGAAGATCCGGCCTTAGCCTCTGAACTGGCTTTAGGAAAACTACCGCAAGAGATGCTGGATCGGCTCGCTCAGGAAAATATCTCTCTTTTACCAACTTCCTGGCAAGAGCTTAACGCAGACTGCTCCTGTCCCGACTGGGCCAACCCCTGTAAGCACCTCGCTGCAGTCTACTATCTTATTGCTAATGAAGTGGATAAAAATCCCTTTATTTTGTTTCACCTACGAGGTGTGGAAACCAACACACTAATGCAGGCCGCCGGTTTTGTAGAACCTGCCGTGGCTGCTGAAAACGAAGAAACTTTTATCCCTTATACACAAATAAAAGTTCCCATCAAAGACAATAAAGTCGAAGCCGAGTTTTCTTCAATTTTAAGTTCTCTCTCTCAAGAAAAGGATAGTGGTGCCATTTTTACCCTCCTGGAGGAATCCCCTTTGTTTTACCCCGAGGGTAATTTTAAACAGATCCTCTTTAAAGCTTATCATAATGTGACAAACCATATCAAACAATTGCAGCTACTGGAAGAGTTCCCCGGTTGGTCAAAGTCAAATATTTGCCTGCTCGATCCGGGAACTAAGCTCCGTCAGCCTTTATCCGAAACTTCTTTTTTTATTTTTCTTCCCAAAAAAATCCCGGAAGGTTTGGAAGGCCCATCAAAAATAATTGCCGTTCCCGAAGCCCTGGACGGGAAACTGGTTCTAAAAAAGAAAAAGGGAATTCTATTGCCTGCAGCAACCTTAATTGATTACTTTATAAGACTACCACTGCAGCTTTCTTCTGAAGAGAGCTCCCCTGAGGTAAAATTAATCAGCATCGCAACCACTATAGCCCTGGCCATGGCCCGGGAATCAGTATTTGTGCCACAGATAAGGAATGACCAAAAAGGCAACTTTTTTGTGCGTTATATGCCCCTCAACCAGGCGAAAGTCACTGAAAAAGCCCTGGACTTTCTGGCGAACCTCATCCCGGCAACCTTTCTTTATCAAAAAGAAGAAAAATCTCTTCTTATGGGGCGAGATGCCGCCAGGTCTCTTTTATCACTTATCCTGACCCATATTGTGCATCGCTTTGCCGGGATCAAAGAAAGTAATAAGCTTTGTAACACCTTTTTTAATGGGGACTATTACCCGGTTCAGGACTTTACCGAGAAGCAGACCGCCAGGGTAATTACCAATTGGCTAAGCATATTAAACTTAAGTGGAAATGAAATTTCCCCGGCAATTAGGATAGAAATACCTCAGGGTAAGAAAACTCTTTTTCAGTTACAGGTAGAGGTAGAAAACAAAAAAGATCCCCTCTCCCCACTTCTCCCTTTAGCGGATGTATTTACGACAAAAAAAACTATTTTCTCGCATCCCGCTGAAATGGTGCGCTTTACCGTAGCCCACCAAATTTCTACAGCTTCTACTTATTTCCCGCCTCTAAAAACGGTTCTCAGCAGTAAGGGAAAGAAGTCACCACTTATCGACCCCCTGGAAATGGCCAGATTTATCCAAAATGGCCAACATATCTTTAATATGCTTGGCATACGCGTAATTGTGCCTAAAGAATTAAAAATACTTAGCTCGCCTCAGCTGTCTCTGGCAGCTAAGCTTAAAGCCGGCGAGAAGCAAAATATTTCTTATTTTAACCTGGAAGAAATGTTAACATTCTCCTGGGAGGTAGCTCTGGGCGATCTTAAACTAACGCGAAAAGAATTTCTCCAGCTGGTTAACTCGGCAGCAGGGGTAGTAAAATTCAAAGAGCATTATCTATTACTGCAACCTGAAGAAGTAGCGCGAATAGTTAAAAAACTAAACCAGCCCTTGCCTAAACTATCTTCTGCAGAAATAATGCAAGCATCACTAACCGGAGAGGCCGCCAATATTCTTTTTCATTCTGATGATAAACTCCGTAAAATAATAGATGAGCTTACCAGGTTTAAACTGGTCAAACTCCCAAAAAGCCTGAAAGCAGTGCTTCGACCCTACCAGAAGCGAGGTTTTCAGTGGCTTTACTCTAATGCTGACAAAGGGCTCGGTTCCTGCCTGGCCGATGATATGGGATTGGGTAAAACCATCCAGGCGATTACCCTTATTTTAAAGCTCAAAGAAGAGAAAAAACTGGACCATCCTGCACTGGTAATCTGCCCGACT
>JAHIPR010000162.1 GCA_018903015.1 bacterium | reverse complement strand
TTTTAAAAACTCATTGGGGCATTTTATTTTCTTCTCATTATTTGTAAATATTAATTGTATATATCTATTTTTTATATACGACATATCTAAAAAAAAATCCTCTTTTTTTTAAAAATAAATTTAAAAAAGTTAATTTTCTCACAATTTTGTTTAAAAATACTACAAAAAATAAAACATAAAGTTTGCTTTGACTAAAATAATGCTTACGATTTATATCTAGTATATTGATTTTGCATTTTTAAGTAAGTATTTTTCGGCTTCTGTCGACCATAAACCATTATTTTTTTCTACTATCTTCGCCAATTGAGTAAATAAGGGGTCAGTCTTTCCTTTTTTCTTAAAATCGGAAATTGCAGTAAGTTCCATCTCGATATTAGTATAGATCAGCTTTTTGTTACCTGATATTTTAGGAAGATTTAAAGTAGTATTCACCACGCAGTCTAATCCACCGATATGAGTAATCATGGCAGCTGGATTTATGAGATTTTTTTTCATCATCTGCAGGGATTCAACCATATCCTGAGTATTCCCACCACTCGTTCCCACAATATGGTTCGATGCATAATGGACATTGTAAAAATTAAGCATTACCGAAAATTTTGGGTCACTTGGACCAGCAAAAAAATTTAAACAGCCATCTTTTGCTAAAATGCTATCACCCTGTTCTACAACTTCTTTTACCGGTGCAAAAACAAATACATCATTATATTTTTTACCTTGAGTTATTGAAATAAGATATGCTTCCGGATTTTCAATATCTTTGGTATTTATATATTTTAATTCAACCCCTCTCTTTTTAGCCTCATCTACAGTGTGGATTAAGGAAGCTCTTTTCAATCTTGACTTATCAATATCAGTAACTACTAATAATTTAGGTCTTCTATCACTATGTAACGCGTAATCTATCGCCCCAAGACCCATTGGACCTGCTCCGGCTAAAATTGCCATATTTCCATTTTTTACTATTCCCATATTATGAATATATTTACCCTGGATTGTATGATAGGCAGCATGAAAAGCTCCTACTATGCAAGACATTGGCTCTGCTAAAGACCCGCCGTAAAAGGCTTCTCCCTTATATTCTAATAAACAATCCATCTCCATCACTTCTTTAGGGATAATGATATAAGTAGCATCGCCGCCTATGTAAGGGAAAGAATACCCGGGAGCATGAAGACTTCCTTGATAATTTAGAGCAGGCTGTATAGCAAACTTCTGGCCTGATTTGAATTTGGACTGCCATTTTTTGCCCACCTCTACAATTTCACCACAAAATTCATGCCCAATTATAATTGGATTTTCTGCCACATTAGTCGGTACTCTCTTATGATTAGCTCCTTGAATTGCTGCTTTATAAGAAGACATACAGAGACTATCAGAAATAATATGGGCCAGTATCTCATCTTCCTTAATGGGAGGGAGTTCAAATTCTTCCAGCCTCAAATCATTTTTTCCATATAACCTTACTGCTTTAGTCTTCATTATCATCGCCTTCTAAAATTAAAATAATTTATTTCAGCATTAATTGGCCGCCGGTTACCGGAATAGCCTGGCCTGTTTCATACTTTTGATCGATAATATAATAAATAGCCTTTATTACATCTTCACCAGTACAGCCTCTCTTCATTGGAACCTTTGACTCATAGAATCTCTTTACATCTTCAATGGTCTTTGCGCCCGGAACTTTGCCAGTTCTAAGGTATTGGACAAAAAGACCATTTTCTGGATCAGCCCATAGAGGACCTTCAAAAAAGTTTCCCGGACAAATAGAATTTACTTTGATGTTGTCATCAATAAGTTCTAAAGCAAAACTCTGAGTAAGGCCTAAGCTTCCAAACTTGCTTCCTGCGTAAGCACTGTTTTTATTGGAACCTTTAAGCCCGGATTTCGAGTTAATTTGAATAATATCGGTAAAATATTTTTCAGTGGGTATATTTTGAAGTGCCATAACTTTGGAGGCATATTTTACGCACAGAAAATAACCAAAGTAATTCACTTTATTAACAAAGACAAATTCACTGAATTCCATCTCTTTTACGCTGCCAGCCTTCAATACCCCTGCATTACTTATAAAAATATCGATGCCACCAGCTTTTTTAATAATCTCATATATCATTTTTCTAACAGAACCTTCATTCGTTACATCTACTTTTATTACCAAAGCTGTTGTCCTTTTATATTTAATGTTTAGCTCCTCCGCCAGCTGGTTAGCCCCTTTAGCATTAATATCGGCAATAAATACCAAGCATTCTAATTTTGTCAGCTCTCTCACTATACTCTCTCCAAAACCCTGAGCGCCCCCGGTAACTACTGCTATCTTATTTTTTACTATATTATTCCTAAACAATTTTCCCTCATGACGACACTCTTCCGAACTTCGATCGCAGCCGCTATCGGTTATTATCTTTGAATTTTTTTTCTCTGTGCAATTTTGAAGTTTAGAGGGTTTAGATTTAATTTTTATATTTTTTAGGATATCTTCAAAATTATTTTTTATATTCACCGCATGATCATAAGATTCTCCTAAGTAAAAGATGCCAATATTTTCAAGAATTACGATTTTTGGTTTTTGTGTATATTTCTTAATATAATCTTTGAACTTATCAATGGTATAAGAAATTATTTTTTCTACGAGTTGTTCCTTGTTTAACAGATGGCAATTTTTAATTTCTTTTAAATAAAGAGGTAATATCTCTTCTGATTTAATATTATTAAAAGCAACATCCACTTTCCTTGAATCATCTTCAAATATACTAATATTTCCTTTTTCACCATCAAAGGTTAGCCCGCGTAAAAGCGGGGCAATGGTTTCTATATAAATATTTTTCATCTTTCTCCTCCGAGAAATAATATCAAAATATTATTTAAAAATTTATTTTTTGGTAAATAAGTTCAGGATGTCGACTATCTATTTTCCTACCAATTTCGCTATATATCACAATCCGCTCTTTAAGTGATTTACCATTTAAAGGATTTTTATTATTAAACAAAGCATATTTTTCATCATAATTCGCCAGTTTTTCATGGGCGATAAGAGCCCAGGTTGCTTCAATTAGATGAGCAAACTCTGGTCTTAGAATGATGGGGTAATTAAAAGATTGCCGTGGGCTGTTTATATCCACGCCACTTATTTCCATAAGTTCATATTTTTTACAGAGTCCTTGCAAACGTAAAAGTTGGCTTAGAGTATTACGTGGTGGCATATAAGTAATTGCCTTAAAACCTATTTTCTTTAATTCAGGAATCAGTTCCTCTAAAAAATCATCCTCAAACTTTTCAGCCCTCTTATCACCTGTGGGCGAATCAGTCACATCTCCTAAATAAGCATAAGCAGGGATAGCATTTATAGAATTACTGAACTTTACTGCCTCATATACAGATATGCACTCATCATAATTCGGTTGAATAAAAATTTTATCTAAAAAGGAGCTTTTTAATATTCCTAAAAGATCATATAAATAAAATTGATTATTTTCGTCCAAGAGAAATTTTTTAATCTTTTCGGAAAGCACTATATCAAGATTATCTTTTAAAAATGAAATAAGTTTTTCCCCTTTTCCCGTTTTTTGAATAATTTTTCTAGCAAAAGCAAAAAGAATATGACGTTCAGTAATACTCCCGCCTTCTTTTGCCTGGGAAATTTTATAAACCTCTTTATTAAAATCAATCTCTTCCATTCTATAACTTTTAATTAAATTATTTAGTTTAGCCAGTATTTTTTTATTTCTCTTATTTCGAGCAATCTGTATTGGATTTAAAAATTTCTTAGCTTCTGGTAACCTTGATTCAACAATACCATGAATAGCAATATAACCTATATTTTTAGAATCCGGGTCATTCAGTTTTCTTTCTTCAACTATAGTACCGGAAAAATTTACTCGTAATTCAAATCCTACAGTTGAGGCAATTTCAATTATCTTGCATGCCTCTATTAGCTCCTTACAACCGGAAACAGAATCATGGTCCATAATCCCTACAGCTTGAAGACCGGCCTTCCAGGCTAAATAAGCAGCCATTGAAGGTGAATAAGGACTAAAAGAATAGATAGTATGCAGGTGATTATTTACTTCTTCTGTTTTTTTGAACTGTTTTTTTTCTATTTCTATTAATTTATAGATTTTTTCTAATCCATAAAGCCTGGACTTTTTATTTTTGCTATTTATTTCCTGAATAATTTTATCCTTCATCTTTTTATCTCGAACTAATTTTAATCTTCAATAAAAGTCTTATACCCCAAATTTATTTCTCCTTATCTGCTCAGCTGTAGACTGATCAGTTGTAACTTGATGCCCGTCTAAAGAATAAAGGCGTTCATGAATCGTATCGATAATCCACTCTTTCTGAGGAAAGAAACTAGATTCCATTTCGGCGGCCGGAGTAATCCAGTTACGGGAACCAACTACTACGACAGGACCATCAAGATAGTCAAAAACAAATTGGG
>JAHIPR010000161.1 GCA_018903015.1 bacterium | reverse complement strand
GATACTGCTCCTAAAAGGACTCCTAAAATAAAGGAAATTAAAAATGATACCACACCTAAAACAAGAGTATTGGGTAATTTTAATAATAAAAGTTCGGAAACACTTCGTTGTTCAGTAATAGAAACACCCAGGTTTCCTTTAAATACATTGGTCAACCATATAATATATTGCTGATAAATCGGTTTATCCAGGCCAAACTCTTTGATTAATCGTTCCCTTACTTCCGGAGGTGAACCGGGATGAAGTAAATTATCTACCGGATTACCGGGAACGAGATGAAGAATTAAAAATATAATCATCGAGCAAAGAATAAAAACGGGAATCATCATAATTAGCCGGCGAATGATATAATTAGTCATAAAAAACCTCTTTTATCTTAAATGAAGACATATTTTTTATTGCTTGTAAGCGCTAAGTTTAATAATTACTATTCAAAGATTTGAGGTCTTTAAAAGTAAATCCTTACACTAAGAGCAAGGAGGAGATATAAATTTTTATTTCATAAATAGTCTATCCTTTATATATAACAAGGCATTGAGATATAGAAAATTATACAAGAATACCTTAACGAGTTTTCTTCTTCCTCAAATCGAAAACTCGTTAAGGTAGCTCTCTTTATAAGGCTTCTTCTAGTGAAGTCCCTCGATATTTATAAACTCATTACTATTACTTTTCTGGCACTAACAAGTAAAATAGTCGCTTTTTTACTTAACTAAAAATCTTACAAAGATAATTATTCTATATCTATATCCAGAATAGGTGGGCCAGTAAGCCTTTTTGAATTAATGACCGGAGGCATAATTACTTCTTTTCTAATTCCAAAATTAACAGGCGGTAAGTAAATTGGAGCCCAGGGGAATTGTGTTAATAAATATTCGTGATAATCAATAAAGTATTTAACTCTTTCTTCCCATGTAGCTGCCTTGGTCATTGCTTTATCCATTAATTCATCTGATTTTTCATCATTCCACATAGCAACATTTGGATAACCCATTCTCTCGGAATTAAAGTACCACTCAAGGATATCAGCGTTATCCCATCCATATAATCTAATTAATAGTTCCTGCTCGCCCTTTTGTAGTTTATCTTTGAAAGTGATAGAGTCGTACTGAGTAATTTTTGCGTCAACTCCTAATTTATGCAGCTGTTCTTGAACAACCTCTGCGACTTTTCGGAATACAGAAGTATTTTCTATCCATAAATTGGCAACAAATTTATCTCCACCTTTTTCCAATATTCCATCACCATCAGCATCTTTCCATCCAGCTTCAGCCATGATCTCTTTTGCTTTATCTAAATTAAAACTAATTTTATATTCTTCAGGAACTTTTGATTCTTCTAATTGATCAACTAAATAAGTATGAGCCGGCTTTCCCACGTTCATAAATACGTGCTCCACAATCTCCTCCTGATTAATGGCCAGACAAATGGCTTCTCTAATCTTAATATCAGTATAAGGTTCTATCTGGGTATTCATAGCTAAATAATAAAGTCTGCTACCGGGGATTTCTACAACATCAATATTTTTATCTTCTTTAATTTTTTCTAAGTAGATGTCAGGAACACCCTCGGTAATATCAACACCGCCACTTTTCAGTTCCATGAACACAGTAACCTCTTCTGCCATTTCCCGAATGACTAGCTTGTCAATCTTTGCTGGACCTTTATTTTCAGATAATTCAGTACCCCACTTATAATCAGGATTTTTCTTGAGAATCACTCGATCATCCATAATCCATTCATCCAACATAAACGGTCCGGTACCCACAGCATATTTGATACCAAAATCATCACCATACTTTTCTATAGCTTCTTTACTGGGTATTTTCATAAACACTGATGATAAATTATACAATAAGTTAGGATCAGGATATTCCATATGGAAGGTTACAGTGTAATGATCTTCAACGGTGACCGATTTTATTGACTGAACCATGTAATCACTTGGGCTTTTTCTCATCTCTTCAATAAACCATTTGACTACATCAGCATTGAATTCTGAGCCATCATGAAATTTAACTCCCTCTTTTAAATAAAAAATCAAGGTCAAAGCATCTTCACTCATCTCCCAAGAAGAGGCCAAAGCAGGATAATATTTTCCGTCTAGTCCCATTTCAACTAAATTATCATATAAAGCATACAAAGCGGAAGTGCCCCAGTTTATTTTAAGAGGATTTAGGGTTGCTGTCCCTTTACCGGCAGGGTCAACAACTAATACCAGTTCTTTTTCTGATGACGCAAGGGAAAATGTTCCAGTCAATGCGATTAGAAGTGTAGCCAATAATAAATAGATAGTTAATTTTTTCATTTTTAATCTTTACCTCCTGATATTTTTTTAATTTTAATTGAAATACTTACTTTACTACCAAATTACCAATCTTTTATTTCACATCACCTCCAATTTTCCATCATTTTTACTGAGTACAACTGCCTAGATGAAAATTTTTTTATGAAATATTTAAACATGATAGAATATTCACTTGTACTTAATTTTTCATTTCTTATTATGACTTTTTTGAATTCTTGTATTCACGACATTCATCTACAAAAGCCTTAAATATCTTAATAAATACAGGATAATCATTAAACATCATTTCTGGATGAAATTGTAGACCTAAAGCAAAACGATAAATAGGACTTTCAATAGCTTCAACTATTTTATTTTTTGCCCAGGCAGAGGCTATAAAATTTTTGCCAGGTTCTACACAAAATTGATTATGAAAACTATTTACATTTATTTCTTTAACTCCCAATATTTTTTGCAATTGACTGCCTTCTTCTAAATTGATCATATGAGTAGTAAAATTTCCGCTACTCTCTTGTTGATGTAAAACTCCTCCCGTATCTATCTCGTCTAAAAATTTATCATTCAATTTTCCTCCAGCTATCTCGCAAATCATCTGCATACCCCGACACATTCCCAGCAAAGGAATGTTTCTCTTTAAAGCAATTTCAATAAGATATTTATCGGCAACATATCGGTACTCATTTTGTCCTCTTAAAGTTCTCGGTCTTCCTTTTACTTCTATCCGATCGCCTTTATCAGAGTCTCCGCAGCCTCCAGACATTACTAATCCATCGATAATATTTAGAATTTTTTCTGATAAACTTTCATTAATAAAAAGCGGAATAATAAAGGGTATTCCCCCACATTTTATAATAGGTTCTATACAATTCCTACTTACTCGATAATAGGGAGTTTCACTTGTACCTCTTTTCCCCAAATTACAAAAACAGCTAATCCCAATTACCGGAACCATTAATATTTACCTCTTTCTTTTTTATTATATTTCATTTATTTTATGACAAGCCACCTGATGATCTTTTATTGCTTTTATTTAAGAAGAATCTTTTCTTCATATATTTTCCCTGCTTTTGTAAAACAACGAGTTTGAAATATATCTTTAGATTATATAGTATTCAGTATACCGTATACTCGATATTACTATATTAATTATACTATATAAAATTAAAAAATCCTTCTTTTTTTAAAAAAAATTTTAATTTTTTTTTAATATTTATAAAAATTAACCAATAAAAAAATTCTCAAGAAAGATTTTTGCCTATTTAAATAAGATATACGGGGCCATGAGGGGGTTAAAAAACTTGTAATTTGGACAATTCAATAATATCTAAGTTTTATTGAATTTTCTTATGATATACCAGGGTTTTACCGATTTAGCCATTTTTATTCTGATAATTTTTTTAGCATGGGGGGCAACTTCGATTTCTTCCCCCTCTTCGTCCCACATTTTCTCGATTTTCTGGGTGAAAAAATCATCATCCGGACCAAATATTTCAATTTCATCTCCTACAAATATCCTGTTTTTCTGTTCTATAGTAGCTATCTGATTGTTTGAATTATAATCAAGTATCAATGAGGAGAT
>JAHIPR010000160.1 GCA_018903015.1 bacterium | reverse complement strand
TTAAGCAACAAGAGATTGATCTTTATGATGATGGCGCCCATGACGACTATGACTCGAAAGATGGAATCTATGGTGGTACCTTTTTGGGTGGTGATATCCTTGGTCCTTATCTTGTTACAGCAATTATAGAGGGACAATCTCAAGGGAAGATTATATCTCGCCAAATCCAGGAAAGCTTTCAGATTGGATCAATCCAGAACAATAAACTAACAATTAGTGATTTTATTCAAATTAAATTCAAGTAAAAATAAAAGCAGATTTAGCTATGTTTTGTCTACGATGTGATAATTACATATATTTATTTTATGTAGTATCTTCAAGTAGTGCTTACAGATTTATGTAGAGAAGAAAAAATTTATTTAATGCCATGAACTCCGTAAAATAAATTCTACCAAAAAAGAAACTGGCAAATGAGTGAGAAAGAATGGAGTTAGCAGGACCTGGTTCTATGCCAAGGGTCGTTTGAAATGAATAAGAAAATTAAGTGAAATAGAGAATCACGACTTTAAAAAGACTTGTAAGAAACTTGAAATTAAACACTCTACAACTTTGTCTATAGAAAAGACTATTAACAAAAATTTAAGATATAATCTTTAGATGTTTTAATTTTAGATAACCATTAGAATGCCTATGGTGGCAAGCTTAGAATTAACCTAAATTAAGCTATAGTGTTTATATTAAATTTAGGGCTTCATAAAACTAAAAAGGAGGGAGTATAGATGGAAACTAAAATTCTTTTTATAAAAACTAATAGATCTAAATTAAATATTTTGAAGTTACTAATTATTTCTCTTTTTTTATTTATCATTATTTCAATGCCTATCATAGCAGAAGAAAAGCCAGGTACAGTATTATTAGGTGATTTTATGGTGACTCTTATAAATTTAGAAAGAGAGGGAGATATTGCTAACTTGGAATTTAACGTTACAAAAGTTGGTAATAGTAACTCAGGCTGTCAATCACTTGTGGTTTATTTATTTGATGACCATGAGAATAAGTATAACGGTAGCCTGAGTGTTGATTTAGAAAATGCCCCGGATGTTGTTCTAAATGCTCTTCCGAAGGGTTTTACTTATGTCGATAAAGTGGACATCTCTATGCCCAAGGCAGCTCCAATTGTCAAGATCAGGCTAGAGGATAGGGAAGTACCCTTCAAAGACGTAAAGCTCGGCCAATTGCAGTTTATGACCGACTTTGGTGACCTCGCCATCACCAAAGGCCAGAGTGTGCCGCTTGGTAAATGGCTCTCCTTTACAATGGAGCAAGCAATTCCAAAGGTCCCTTCCTGGGAATTACCAATTACAATAGAAAACAAAGAATACAATCCACTACCAGCTGGGGTAAGATTAGGGGTACAAAATAGGGATGGTACAATTTCCTGGGGCGGATTCCTAACTGTAGATGTAGCTGCTCTGTCCAAAACCTCCATGAATGTCTCTCTACCACTTCAGGAGACCCCTCCTCAGCCAAGAATATTAATGTTGGAGTATATTGACCGGAAGGCCGATGAGCAAATACTTAAGGTGTTTCCGATGCCTCCTGGCAAGCTGCTTCCTTTTGCAGTTGCGGGCAAGATATACGAGAAGTGGAAGGTGGAAAGTTTTAAACTAGGCCTTCCTATTGGAGACCAGCAATCTGCTTCTGTCTTTGGTGCTCAAGGCTCTAGTGCCTCAGGTCGGTTTCAGAGTTTTGAAAGAGGCCGCATATATGTCATCACAAGTGGGGCACAGGCTGGCCAAGTGCTTACAATCTCGGGAGCTGCCTACAATGAGTATTCACGTCTCAATTTTGAGGCAAGCTGGCTCGGCTTCCCAAATACAGACCAGTATACCAATATATTTGGGTTGCAGGTCGCTAATTTTGAGAACGGCTATATCACAAGCCCTGACGGCAAGTCCTGGCAAGGATTTCCCTACGAGAAAGGCAGAATAGCCTTCGTGACGGACAGGGACGGAAACCAAGAGATCTATCTTATGGATGCCTCAGGTCTCAACGAGGTAAATCTCTCACACAACCCAGCCGCCGACTACGCACCAGAATGGTCTCCTGATGGCTCGAAGATCGCGTTTGTTTCGATTAGAAGTGGCAAACCAGAAATCTATATCATGTCCACTATTAGCAACGAAGTGGCTAGGGTGCCTAACACAGAGTGGGCCGTAAGCGTTACCTGGTTATCGGACGGAAGTAGAATTGCGTTTACACTCGGCGAGAGGGGCCGAGTAGGCGAAAAGATCTTCATCGTGGACATAAACGGCAACAACAGAGTTCAGCTCGCTGAACATTCCGGGTTCGCGGGAGGCGGAGTGGCAGTTTCCCCGGATGACCGACAGATGGCATATGGAGTTGGTACCATAGGCCTTGGCGAGCTTCGAATAATGGGAGCAGACGGCAAGAGTTTGAGGGAATTTAGCTTCAAAGGTACCCCTGCTCATCCAGCGTGGTCGCCTAATGGCAAGTATATAGCTGTCTGTGGCGCAATTATTTATGCCGCCAATGGCGCAACAAAGACTTTGCTTCCGAAAGCGGGAGGCCATCCATCTTGGTCAAGCGACGGGAAAGCCATTGCTCTTGACACAGGTGGACGGGGTAATATACAGATAGTCCATGTGGATGCCAAGATAGGGAGGGAGATACAAGGCAAAGGGAATAACTGGGACCCGTCTTGGTTAAAAGCAACGAAACTGAACTACTAGACGCCCTAAAGGACCTGAAGGGGCCTGTTGACAACTGGGGAGGTGTTATATTATAGGCTAAGATATTGGAAAAACCAAACTATTACAAAAATACATATTGCGATAAAAGATTGAAAGAATTTTGATTGTTGTTTATAAGAAATTTGACTCTATTAGATTATTAACGTGAATTATAAAAAAGATATGTCGTCTTCCGTTAATAAAAAACGACAAAAAGAAATTTTTTAGCTTTTTAACTCTTAACTATAAAAATAACCCTTCAAATTTCGCGTATAACAAACGATTTTTAAGTTTCATAGGTAATCATAAGCGGGAATTATAAATTTTACCAATAATCAAATA
>JAHIPR010000159.1 GCA_018903015.1 bacterium | reverse complement strand
CGAGCTTTTATCTAATCTTTGATTATTGTCTATGCAAACCAGGGACTTACTGAAAGAGTCATTCAATAAAATTACGGTGTTTTTCCCTTCTATTCTGCCAGATTGAAGAGCTAATTCAGAATCCTGGGGAGATATCCATCTACCTTCTTTAGTTATACCGATAGGGACTACGGTATATTTATCTTTATCTATTGCTTTAATGATTGAGGTAGCAGAACAAAAGGAAACCTCATGCTCTCCCGACCTTCCTCCAAAGATTATTCCTATTCTAATTTTCTTTATTCCCATATTGTATTATTATGCCCTTCTTTAAATTTTTTTATAAATTTAATATTTCCATAGTTCCTTCTTCAATATCTAAATATAGCAGTTTATTCCGAAAGAGTTTACCTCTTTTTAATAATATTTTAATCACTTCTTGGGCTTCCAAAGAGGCAATTAAGGCAGGAGTTACCGTAGGAGCACCTAATTCTACCTCACTTCCATGTTCAGGTAAATCTTTATTAGAGCCATAGATTAATTCTAATCCTTTATCCTCCGGAAAGATAGTGGTAAACTGGCCATTAAATCCCGCTATAGCACCATGAACCAAGGGAATTTTTAAATCTCGACAAGCTTTTTGAAGCACAAAGCGAGAAGGAAGATTATCCAGAGCATCTACTACTACCTCTGTTCCTTTAATAATTTTTTTTATATTGTCCGAATTAATGAAAACAGAATGTCCAACAATCTCTACAGAAGAATTTATTTCTTTTACCCTCTTTACTGCGGCCTCGGTCTTACTCTGCCCTAAATTGTTTTCATTGGAAAGTATCTGCCGATTTAAATTACTGTCTACCATTATATCTTTATCAGCAATTATTAATTCTCCAATTCCC
Organism: bacterium; assembly: GCA_018903015.1. Next base: position 2,911 of record JAHIPR010000159.1, on the reverse strand, counting down.
ATCCTAGTCAAAAGCTCCAATATTGTCCCTCCTAACCCGCCAGCTCCGATTATAGCTACTTTTGACTGAAGCAACTTTACCTGTTCGAGAGGACTAATTACTCCTAAATTACGCTGATAGCGTCCAGGAATTATATTATTTTGTAGAGCTGATATCTCTATTTTTCGAGACTTAGTTTTAAATTTACTAGCTATCTCTTTAATCTGTTTTAATGAGATATTATAATATTTTTTTCCGGAAGAATTTATCGCTTCTTCTTTTATTTTTTCTAATTCCCTGAGAATTGCTTCTTCTTTTTCATTTTTCATATTTTCTTTCATGAGATTCGTCCCCTTTACTCAAATTATGTAATGGATATTGAGCTCTCAGGGCGTATGCAATAGGCCCCTACTCTTTCTTTGTAATCTTATAATTTGCAACTATTTCTTCTTTCTTTCCTATACGCTCTACGCTACACGCTATACGCTATCTTTATATTTGGCTTTTAATTTTTCCAGCCTTTGCTTAATCTCTTTTTCAAATCCCCTATTGGTAGGAAAATAATATTTTCTTCCTTTTAATTCTTTAGGAAGATGTTCCTGAACAATATAACCTTCTTCAAAATTGTGAGCATATTTATAACCTTCACCATACCCAAGGTCTTTCATTAAAGGGGTTGGGGCATTACGGATTACCAGAGGAACTGGCAGCGGTCCCCACCTTTTAATGTCTTCCTGGGTGAGTTGATAACCCTTGTAGAGGGCATTACTCTTGGGGGCACAGGCTAAATAGGTAGCGGTCTGAGCCAAAGCTAAATTACCTTCAGGCATTCCCAAAAAATGGACTGCCTGCATAGCTGACACTGCTACCTGTAAGGCTTGGGGGTCAGCATTTCCTATGTCTTCTGAGGCAAATCTCACCAAACGCCGGGCAACATAAAGGGGATTTTCTCCGGCTTCTAACATACGGGCTACCCAGTAAATAGCAGCATCGGGGTCGGAATCGCGCATGCTCTTATGCAGAGCAGAGATAATATTGTAATGTTCTTCCCCGGTCTTATCATAACGCAGGCATCTCTTTTGGACTACCTCTTCGATAATTTTCAAAGTTATATTTCTTATACCCTGTGTATCTGGCTTGGTAGTTATCGCTGCAAATTCTAAGATATTTAAAGCTATGCGGGCATCTCCATAAGCAAGTTCAACAATAAAATCTAAAACTTTTGGTTCTAATTTCAGTTTATATTTTCCCAGACCTTTTTCTTTATCCAGCAAAGCCTTTTCCAAAATATTTTTCAAGTCTTCCGGAGATAATGGTTCTAATATATAAACAGTTGACCTCGATAAAAGAGGGGAAATAATCTCAAAAGAAGGATTTTCGGTGGTAGCTCCAATTAAGATTATGGTTCCATCTTCTACGTAGGGTAAAAAAGCATCCTGTTGTGCTTTGTTAAACCTATGGATTTCATCCACAAATAAAATAGTCCCTTGATGCTGATATCTCCGTCGGTCCTGAGCTTCTTTGATAATTTTTCTTAAGGCAGGCACACCTGAAATAGCCGCACTGAAAGGGACAAAATGGGTCTTAGTCATTTTAGCTATAATTCTGGCTAAAGTTGTTTTTCCAGAACCAGGCGGACCCCAGAGAATAATCGATTGAAGTTCATCTTCTTCGATAGCCTGACGTAAAGGCTTACCCGGACCAATAATCTTATCCTGTCCTAAAAAATCCTCTAATCTTTCCGGCCTGATTCTATCAGCAAGAGGGGCATTATTATTCATTTTGTTTTTTTCATAATTTTCAAAAAGATCCATTTAAATTCCACCAAAATATCCTTTATATTTTCATTCTTGTCTCTTTATTATATTTCTCTTTATTATACTATATCTTTTATTTAAAATTTTCAAATTCATCTTTTAATATCCCCATCAAGATTACATCATAATATTTTCCGCCATAAAATTGACCTTTCCTTAACCTTCCCTCTTCTTTAAATCCACATTTCTCATAACAGCGTATGCCTCTCTGATTATAATCAAAGACGCGAAGATATACTTTGTATAAATTCATCTGATTAAAAGCATGGTTAAGAAGAACTTCTATGGCATCTGTACCATAACCTTTACCCCAATATTCTTTATTACCGATTACAATTCCCAATTCCGCATTTCTATTCTTCCAGTCAATTTTATGTAAACCAATCTGACCTATATATTCTCCTTCTTTATTTTCCATAACCAGGTGCTTTTCTGTATCATTATGACTCATCGCTCTCTCCAGAAACTTTTCTTCTTCTGCCCGCGAAACCGGATAGAGAAAGGCAGCTAAATATTTAGTAACCTCCCGGTCATTTACCCATTTCATTATATCTTCCAGGTCTTTCTTCTCCACAGCCCTTAAATTTACTAATTTTCCTTTAAGCATATCCTCCCTCTTTCCAAAATGTAACATTTTATACCCGGTACAAAATGTTACCTCTTTAAAAAAATAAAAATTTATTTTCTATTATAGCAGGAATTTTAAATTATTTGTAGAAAGTATATAAAAGGAAGGAGGATTTCTCAATGATTAATAAATTAAAAATAGCTTGTCTCCAAGTAAGTGCACGAGAGTATAGTGATAGATTTGAAAATAAAGATAATATCTTAAGAATGATTGACAAGGCAGCAGATTCACACCCTCAATTAATGGTTTTACCAGAATGTGTTTATCCGGCTTATTATATTTCTCCGCTTATTGTGAAAAATCCTTTAGAATTCCAGAAATCAACTCTGGAACTAATTGCCGAAGTGAAACAAAGGGCTAAACTGTATAAATGCTACATAGCTTTAGGGATAGTTGAAAATGACCTAATCGAAAATATTCTTTACAATTCTGCTTTACTTATCAATCCGGAAGGTCAGGAGATAAGCCGCTTCCGAAAATCTTACCT
>JAHIPR010000158.1 GCA_018903015.1 bacterium | reverse complement strand
TTCGATTCCCTCCAGGCGCGCCATTTAAAATAAAATATGGTGGGCGTAGCTCAGACTGGTTAGAGCCCTGGATTGTGGCTCCAGAGGTCGGGGGTTCAAATCCCCTCGCTCACCCCAGTCTATCGATATGCGCTCGTAGCCCAATTGGATAGAGCTGCGGACTTCGGATCCGATGGTTGGGGGTTCAAGTCCCTCCGAGCGCGCCAAATGTAATAGTGGCATTTTAATAAAAAATATAGTATTATGTATAAGCATTTAATATTTTTTAATTTGTGGGCCGTTAGCTCAGTTGGTAGAGCACCTGACTTTTAATCCGGGTGTCACAGGTCCGAGTCCTGTACGGCCCACCAAAAAAAATAAAAATGCGAGGGTGGTGGAACTGGTAGACACGCTGGATTTAGGATCCAGTGGGTAACTCCATGCGGGTTCGACTCCCGCCCTTCGCACCATAAAATACGGTAAGATAATATTGATATTTTAATTTATGAATTTTTTAAAATTTGGTTAAAGTAGGTAAAAGCAGCCGCAAAATTATTTGCGGCTTTGTTGCAATTATAGAATAAGAATAGCGTACAGCGTTTAGCGTAGAGCGTATAGTTAGGAAAGAAGAGGTTTTAAAGTAATGGTAAAAGTAGAAATTGAGAAGCAAAAAGAAAATGAAGTGAAACTTAAGATTGAAACGGACAAGTTAGAAGTAAATAGCAATTTAGATAAAGTATACAATGACGTATCTTATCAAATAAAAATACCAGGATTCCGAAAGGGTAGAGTACCTAAAAATATTTTGAACCTGCATTTAGGGAAGGAATATTTTTATGATAAAACTGCCGAAAAATTAATTCCGGAATGTTATCTCGAAGCTATAAATAAAAATAATATCCAACCAATAGATCAACCGGAAATTAAGGTAATACAAATAGAAGAAGATAAACCATTGATTTTTGAGGCGACCGTTCAGGTAAGGCCGGAAGTAAAACTGGGTTCTTTTGATAAAATTAGTATCCAGAAAGAAGATGTAAAAGTAACGAATACTGATGTAAACAATGAGATAAGAAGAATTCAGGAAAATTTAGCTAAATTAAAAATAGTTAAAGGCCGCCAAGCAAAAGAAGGCGATTTTCTGGTAGTTGATTCCATAGGATACATTGAGGGAAAAGTAGTAGATGGAAGTAAAGTTGAAAAACAGATTATTCAATTAGGAAAAAATACTCCACCTGAATTTAATAAGAAACTTATTGGCTGTTCGGCAGGAGATGAAAAAGAGATAAAGATTTTAATTCCCAAGGATATTAAGGATAAAAAAATAGCAGGCAAGGAAATTACCTATAAAGTTAAAATTATTGAAATAAAAGAAAAAGAGCTGCCGGAATTAAATGTAGATTTTGTCAAAACAGTGGGTGATTATAAAAATTTAGATGATTTTAGAGAAGATATTAAGGATAAATTAGAGAAACAACTCGAAACGTTGAATGAAAATAATTATGAAAGTAAATTATTAGAAAAAGTAACAGATATTTGTGAAACAAAAGTACCAAAAATATTAATTGAAAGAGAAGTAGAATATATGATGAAATCTTTGGAAGATGATTTACAATCTAAAGATTTATCTTTACAGGATTATTATAAGAGTATTAAAACTGATGAAGAAAAAGTCAAAAAAGAATACGAAATTGTTGCTGAAAAAAGAATAAAGCAAGAATTAGTGTTAGATAAAATTAGTCAAGTAGAGAATATTCAAGTTACTGAAAAAGAGGTTATGGATAAAATTGAAACAATTGCTAAAGAGCTGAAACAAGATGCTTTGAAAGTAGAGGCAACTTTTAAAAAAAATAATAATTTAGATGGTTTGAAAGAAAGTATAAAAAGAGAAAAAATAATTGATTTGTTAAACAAAAAAGTAAATTTGCAAAAGGAGGTAAAATCCAAATGACTTTAGTACCTATTGTAGTTGAACAAACTCCTCGAGGGGAGAGATCTTACGATATTTATTCTCGGTTACTAAAAGATAGAATAATATTTTTAGGAACAGAAATAGATGAT
>JAHIPR010000157.1 GCA_018903015.1 bacterium | reverse complement strand
TCCTCCTTAACTATATGCAAATAGACAAAAAGTGGCATTTCTTTTTTATCAAAATGACATTTTAAAGCATCTTTAATATTTTCTTTGAGTTCTTCTAAAGTATCTCCTTCTGTAAAAATAGAATATCCAAGAGCTTGGGCAGTGTATCCTTTTTCTGGATCTTCTTCGCCAACAAACATTATTTCTTTAAGTTTCATTTTTAAACCTCCTCTGCCATTTTCGTTAAATAATTTTTATCCCCTCTCATCTTTCACTCCTTCATCTCTATTAAGCATTCCTAAAACTTTAAAATAAGTTAATCATTTTACTCAATATCTCTTTTTATTTATTATAGCATATATTTAAAATAAAATACCATTACCTCAACTCAGCATTCAACAAAACCGTGAATACTATTCTCTGTGCTTCTCCGAGGCCCAAAAAGAACTCTCCGGAATAAAAGTAGAGTTGGGCTCACCCCGTTAAAGCAAAAAAGGGGATAAGCTACTTTTTATTTTAAATAATAAAAGTATTCTGTCCCCTTTTATTCCCCTTTACTTTTAATACTAACTCTTCCTTAAAATATCTTTAAATTCATTAGGAGATATTTCTGTATCTCTTAATATCTTTCTCAATAGGGCTCTATCAACATCTTTTCCTTTGTGAACTGGAATAATAGTTGTTCTATTATCTTGATGTTTTAGAAATACATGACTTCCTTTTTGCCTAATAGTTTTAAAGCCCATTCTTTCTAATATTTTTATTAATTCTAATCCTGTCAGTATGGGCAATCTACTCATACTGCAATCTTTTGTATCCCAACTATTTCTTTAATATAAGGTTCTTCTTCTCCTTCAACCTCCAGATATAATTCTATAGCTTCTCTTATATTTTTAAGAAGTTCTTCTACAGTTTTCCCTTGAGTATGACAACCTTTAAGTTCAAGCGCAGTTCCTATTAAATATCCATCTTCCCCTTCTTCTATGATAACTGTAAATTGTCTTTTCTTTTTCATTTCTATCTTTATACCCCCTATTACCTCTGGCTATCTTAATTATAATTAAAAGTATAAGAATAGTCAAAATTATCAGAACTAAATCCGAACGACAATTTCATTTCAGCAAAAATTGTTCCCGAAACCAAAAATGAGCTAACTTCAAATACTCAAAAACAACCCATTCAAAATCTTCCCGATTCCTCCACCATTGATTAACATTAGAAGAATCATATTTACTGGGACTACAATAGATATCTATCTCTCTGTCCAAAACACTCAAAGCTTTTTTAAATATCTTCTTTGCTCTCCCTGAATGAAATTTTGAAGTAACTAATATGATTGATTCTATTTCTCTATTATTCCTAATATACTCCCTAATGGTCAGGGCTTCATCCTGCGTACTTCTGGAATCTCCGTCAAGAATTATTACATCTTCCTCCGGAATTCCTAAATCTATTACAGCCATCTTGCTATCTTGCGTTTTAATTGGTCAATTGGTAGATTGGTAAATTGGTCAATTAAATAATTTTATCATACACACTTCCCATGAGAACTACGATCATATCACTTTCCTGCAATTCATCCTCAACTACCAGCCATTGGCCTAAATTAGGCACTATAAATATGCCTGCTAAAATAAAAAAAACAAGAAGTATAACCAAAACAGGCAATATCTTCTTGCCGCTAAATTTATTATATTCTTTCATTCCCATTTTTTTCTCTACCCTTTTTCCTATACCGTAGGACAGGCGTCTCGCCTGTCTATTTCTTATCCCCCTCTCCCCTCGGAGGGAGAGGGTTAGGGTGAGGGGGAATTCACTGTAAACTGTAAACTTATTTTCCTCGTCTAAAAACCAAAAACTAATAACTAAAAACCATATTTATATCCTGAAACTCGTAACCTGAAACTTCTCTCTTTATCTTTTCCTCACTAAATACTAAATACCAAATACTAACGACTAATTCGTCTTGTATTTTTCCCCGACTGGAAGACCGGCAGACCGGAGGACCGGTAGACTCCCTGCATTTACACCTCGCAACGTCCCATCCCAGACGTCTAAATATTTTGACAACTTCACGCCCACTTAAAAGTGGAACCTTATGCATTAGACTAATACCTCTACTTCTCGCATACTTACAGTAAGAGGCATACCCTTTTCAGAACGAACTTCAAGACACTGTTTTATTGCATCTTTGATATTTACCACTGCTTCCTGCTCAGTCTTACCCTGACTTACACATCCCGGAATAGATGGACATTCTACCACAAACATTCCATCTTCATCTCGTTCAATTGTTACAATAAACTTCATTACTTCTACCCCCTTTGTCATCTTTCTCTCAAAAACCCTCAAAGGCTTGTTTTATTAATTCCATGACATTATGATTTATAAATTCATTATATCACAATCCCTTCCATTTCGAGTGACTGTGAAGAGAGCATCAAAATCCCCTTCCTTATATCCAAACATCTTCCTATAAAATGGCTGCACCAGCTTACCAAAACCGCTTGTTATATTTTTTCAATTTACTTAAGAGTTCGCCCAACACTTCACCTAAAACCTAAACCGTAATAGACTAAACCTATCCATTCGTGTAGAGCATAAAAATTATTATTTAATGCCCCTGCATTACTCTTGCCTGGGTCGCTACCTCCACTTAGTAAAATATCACCACCTAATTTTTGATAAATTTTATATCCCCCATAAAGTCTAGCCAGGGTAGTCTCTCCAATTTCTGCTCCCTCATCGCCTGCTGCTGGAGAACCCAGGACCATACCTCCCGATAGAATCACCATTACCGTCATTCCCACGCTCCCTTCTGTCATTCCCACGAAACTTGTACTCGTGAAAAC
>JAHIPR010000013.1 GCA_018903015.1 bacterium | reverse complement strand
TTCATATCAGCTGCCCCTCTACCATACATTCTCCCATTTTCTATTAATCCCTGAAAGGGTGGTTTAGTCCACTCTTCCTCTTTTACCCTCACCGTATCTAAATGCCCGCAAAGAGTAATGTTTCTTTCTTCTTTTCCTTCAATTTTCGCAATAACTGAACTCCTGCCTTCTTCTAAAGGAACTAACTCGGGGTGGATATTATTTTTTAAGAGAAATTTCTTTATAAAATTAGCAATTTGATTTTCATTTCCCGGAGGATTTACACTTTTAATCTGAATAAGCCCTTGAAGAAGGTCGTTTAATTCTTTTTTTTCCGCATCATTCACTTTTAGTTCATTGTCTCCTTTACTGCTTCTAAATTGGGATCTATTACCAGGGCCTCTCCTCCGGCTTTTTTAGCACTTTCTACGTCCTTTAATCCGTTTCCCGTAACTAATACTACAATTTTATCTCCCTTAGAGATTTTTCCTTGCTTTAGCGCTTTGACCATGCCGGCAAAGGCGGTAGAGCCCGCAGGTTCAGCAAAAATCCCCTGCCTTGTGCCTAAATATTTAATTGCCTCCAGTATCTCTCTATCGCTTACTGCAACACCAAATCCTCTTGATTCTTTTATGTCTCTTACTGCCATCAGACGATTTCTGGGAATTCCTACCGCAATACTATCTGCAATTGTATTCGGCTCCACAAATTTCACTTCACCATCACCATTTACTGCCTCGACAATCGGTTTACACCCTTCTGCCTGTACCGCAACCAGTTTAGGCAAATGGTCAATAAAGCCTAAAGAAAACATATCCTTATAAGCTTTGGCCACTCCGGAGATGATACAGCCATCTCCTACCGGTACAAAAAGACAATCAGGTACTTCAAAATCCATCTGCTCAATAATTTCCAGTGCAACCGTCTTTTTCCCCTCCACCATATAAGGGTTAAAAGCAGTATTTCGGTTATACCAGCCAAATGCTCTGGTTGCTTCGATGGACAGATCAAAGGCTTCGTCATAGGTTCCTCTTACCGCAAAAACGGTTGAGCCAAATACCAGAAGCTGGGCAATCTTAGCACTCGGTGCGGTTTGGGGAACAAATATATAACTCTTTAAACCTACTGACGCAGCAGCTCCCGCAAGTGATGAGGCAGCATTCCCGGTAGAGGCACAGGTAACAATCTTTTCTCCTAATTCCCGAGCTTTTACTATCGCAATAGCAGACGGCCGGTCTTTTAAAGAAGCAGTGGGGTTCCTCCCGTCATCTTTAATCCAGAGATTTGACATCCCCAAATCTTCTCTTATTCTTTTCGCTTCATATAAAGGGGTCCAACCCACTTTCAATGGCCCGATTTTAGTTATATCGTCCACCGGTAAAAGAGGTAAGTACCTCCACATCGAAAATTCCATATTTTTTTTAAGGGATTCCCGATTAAAATCGTTTTTTATTTTTAAATAATCATAAATAATTTCTAAAATGCCTTCGTCTCCGCATTTCGGACAGTTGTATCTTGCTTCTTCCGCATCATATTCTGTTCCACACAATAAGCATTTTAATTTCTTTACATAACTCATCTCTATTTTTTCCTCCCCGGTATATAGAATTTTCAATTTCTTAGGAAGTTATGCATTTACAATAATCGTCTCTTTTTAGGGATATATATGGGTTCCCGTTTCACCTTTTAGTGCTTTTTCTAAAGACTCTGGAGTGGTAACTATTGCTTCTTCCCCTCCGGCTTCCAGGAATCTTACAATAGCTTGAATTTTGGGAAGCATACTTCCCTTGGCAAAATGTCCTTCCTCAATATATTTCTTAGCTTCTGCTACAGTTAGTTTATCCAAGGTAATTTGATTTGGTTTATTGAAATTCAAACATACTTTTTCTACTGCTGTAGAAATAATAAAGACATCCGCATTAATATTTATAGCCAGTAGACTTGAGGCATTATCTTTGTCGATAACCGCATCTACGCCTTCCAGTGTGCCATCTTCATTACGGAGTACCGGAATTCCGCCTCCGCCGACACCGATCACACTGAAACCACTTTTTACCAACATCTCAATAGCTTCCTGTTCTACAATTTCTACCGGCATAGGAGAAGGTACGACTCTTCTGTATCCTCTTCCCACATCATCGATAATCACCCAATCAGGGTGTTCTTTTTGCAGTTCTTCTGCCCTTTCTTTGGTATAAAATGTACCTATGGGTTTGGCAGGGTTTTGGAATGCAGAGTCTTTTTTATCTACCACTACCTGAGTTACTACTGTAGCTGTATTCTTATTAATCCCTCTCTTTTTAAATTCATTATAGAGCGCCTGCTGAATCTGATATCCGATAGCCCCTTGAGTATCTGCTCCGCAATTTACTAAAGGTACCGGATGCATTCCTGCTGCTTCTTGGGCAATTTCCGAACGTCTTAATATAAATCCTACCTGAGGACCGTTACCATGAGTGACTACCACATCATAACCCTGCTCAATCATTCCAGCAATGTGTTTGGCGGTTTCACATACTGCATTGTATTGATCTCCCACAGTCTCATGCTGCTTATCTTTAATAAGAGAGTTTCCCCCGATAGCTAATACTGCTAATTTAGTCATTTTTTATTTCCATCCTTTCGCCATAGTTAGAGCCATAATGGCTTTTTGAACATGTAATCTGTTTTCTGCAATATCATAAACAATAGAACGCGGACCGCTGGCTACTTCATCATCCACTTCGTTTCCCCGGTCTATAGGCATAGGATGAATATAGTAAGCGTTATCGGTAAATGAATCAAGTTCTTTAGTAAATCTCCAATCTTGATATTTTAAAGCCAATTTCTTATCCTCTTCTTTTCCTATACTGTATCTTTTTGGACTCATCCATTGACGGGCATATACAACCTGTGCTCCCTTTACCGCTTCAAACCTATCATGGGTAATTTCAAATTTTGCTCCCGTGGCTTCAGCATTCTTTTTAGCCTGGGCAATTACTTCCGGGTCAAGGTCAAACCCTTCAGGATAAGCCAGGGTAAAGTCCATACCATATCTGGGAAGAAGCAAGATATCTTCCTGCACAGAACTCCAGGAACGCACCATTGAAGAATAACCCCACATCATAGTTATTTTTTTACCTTTTACTTCACCGATATGCTCTTGAAGCCCCATTAAATCAGCCAGTCCCTGACAGGGGTGATATTTATCGTGAGCCATAGAAATAATAGGAATGGATGAACATTCAGCATATTCTCTAAGTAGTTCTTCTCCCTGTCCATACTCCTCAATTGCATCTTCCAGAATTCTGATTCCTAACCCTACAGCATATCTGCTCATAACTTTTGCTGCATCCTCAACTGTTTCTCCTGCTTTCCCCTTCTCTTTTAATCTCATAGATTTAGGTTCGAGGAACTGGGCATGCCCTCCTAATTCGGTAGCAGCCCCTTCAAATGACTGCCTGGTTCTGACTGAAGGATTGTAGAAGAACATCAGGAAAGTTCTATCTCTAAGAATCTCGGTGTAAGGCTTTTCATAGCGGTGTTTTTTCATATCTTTGGCAATTACAAGTACTTCGTCAAGTCCTTCTTTTTCCCAATCCTGGGTAGTAATTAAATGTTTCTTATATAATTCTATCATTTTTTTCCTCCTATTATTAGTCGTTAGTGAATAGTGATTCATATAGCGTATAGCGGGTAGCGTTTAGCGTATAGTAAAATTAGAGAAACAACCACTATCTTATAAAATTTTTATTTATTTTTGTAGGGGTCGAATTTATTCGACCCGAGTTTTGCTATGAACATCTACTAATCAGGGTCTACTAAACAGAGCTTACAGAAAAAGGAAATTCCTATACAATTTAATTATTCTCAGTACTATATTTTATTTTTTAAATCTCTG